>NZ_JBWQTV010000016.1:0-266727 GCF_056619965.1 Halalkalibacter sp. HAAS-P014
CTCAGAAGCCTTTAAGAAATTAATGTTTGCACCTGCTGAGAAAAACTTCGGCATATCACTCACTAATACTGCTACTTTAATATCAGTGTCAAAACGGATATCATCAATCGCTGCATTTAGCTCTTTATAATACTCAAGGTCATAAGAGTTAGTTTTGTTTACATGAATATGAACCTCTGCAACACCATTTGCTTTTTTTACTGTAAGATTTTTTGCACCTGTTTCTACTGTAGTCATAATAAAAAACCTCCTAGAAAATTAATTTTTCAATTGTGTTTTTGTTTCTTTCGTATCTATTTCATAATATACATAATGTTCATACAATTAGTAAATTAGCAAATTTAACGATTATAAAGGGTTATATCTGTATTAACTCTAAAAAACTCGTTATCCCTTCCTTTTTCTCAGTTTTGTGACGAACGTCAAAAAATCATAGTGTAACCAAAATCGGTCTGACCTATTAAAAAACAAAAAGCTTTAACAAATTAATATCATCCAAATAAATATAATGAAATTCTCAGAAATACCTTGACAGAACTTTAAGAATATTCTATATTACTTATAATTAACGAAAGATAAATAAACATAATACTATGCATTCAAATAGTACAGGGGGGATATATTCTTAATAACGATATCTTTTAAAAAAACTAACCAAGATTCAGTTATTGATTGGCCTTTAACAATTGGGACCGATCGCGAAAGAAGTTACTCTTGTATATGACGCAACCATTTACACACTTAGATAGGTAAAACAAATATTCAGTTAAGTCTACATTTTAAATACATTACACAATACAAGAGACAAAATATCTTTTCACTTAAATTTATAATCAGGAGGAGAATAAAATGGCTAAATATACGATGGTTGATCAAGACACATGCATTGCTTGCGGGGCTTGTGGAGCAGCCGCACCTGACTTATTTGATTATGACGACGAAGGTATTGCAGAAGCAATTTTAGACAACAATCAAGGTATTACGGAAGTGGATTCAGATTTTGAGGATGACTTATTAGAAGCTGAAGAAGGCTGTCCAACTGAATCTATAAAAGTATCCAATCAACCGTTTCAAACTCCTGCAAATATTTAATGGTAAAACTTCTAAATAAGCCTACAGAAAAAGGTTGGTGTTTACCTTTTTCTGTAGACTTTATTTTAGCGAATATAGAGAAATGCACTGCACCAGGTTTGTTAATTTACGCTCCCTTAGCTTCTAAATCATCTTCTTCTGACTTTTGATCTTCATCCAATCTAAAATTAAAATCTCTTGTTTCTACTATTAAAGAGATAATGATTCCGATAACTAAAGCCCAGAAAGTAGCACCAATGGAAAAGAGTTGAATTCCTGAAGCTGCTATCAGAAAAGCAAATATAGCTCCGAATCTATGTTTTCTTTCAAAGGCTCCTTCCATAGCTGTAATCAGTACCTTCACTAACGCTAAACCAGCTATAATTGCTATAAAAAAGCCTGGTAATAATTGAAACAAACTTACAAGCCCTCCATAGAAAGGTGCGCAAACGACAAAGATGACACCCACTATAACTGCAGCAACCCATCTTTCTTCTTTTTTCCCAGCATCTGGAGACGAACAAATTGCCGTCATTGGTCCAGCTACACAAGTACTGTGCAGATAGAAGAAAGAAGACACCATCGTTCCAATTCCATTTGCTGCGGTAATACCATTCGCCGGTATCCGTTTATAGCCTGCAGATTTCAGTAGACTTACACCCATTGGAGTCTCCATCCCTACTAAAATGATTGCCAAAGGAAGACCATATGCTAGAAATGCTTCCAATGTAAACTCAGGCATTACAAAACGTGGATAGTCTACGACAAACTCAATGCCGGATACATTGACACCAGTTACTACTAGATAAATAACCCCCACTATTAACGAGCCAATTACTGCTGGAAACCTTGGTGCATAATTCGTCAGAAGTAGGAATGTTCCGATCATCAGAACGGTTGGGAGTAAAGCATTTTCTAATGGTTGAACCATATCTAGACCAAATTTCAACAATACGCCAGCAATCATCCCCATAACAATAGGAGTAGGAGTAAAGCGCATCACCTTTCCCATCACACCAGAAAAACCAACTAGCAATGAGATTAGTCCAGCTATTAACGTAGCTCCTAGAACTGGTCCCAACCCTACCATGGGGATTGCTGCAGTGAATAGAAGTGCTCCCGGTATTGAGTTGGCCATGGAGATAGGTTGACGGTAATATGTAGGAACCAATATACCAAATAATCCGTTTATTAAATAGAAACTTGTAATCCACATCATAATTAACCCTGATCCTAAGCCAGCAACTGTACCGGCACTAATAAAAACCAAGCCTACACTTAGACCAAAAATCCCTGCAACTAATCCGGCCGCACTGTTTTTCGAATTTATGTTGGCTCTAAAATCGGAGAATGCATTCTTGAAACCGATACCTTTTTCGACCTTCATTTTCTACACCCCTTAGTTAATCGTTTGATAGATAATTTTCAATAGGCTATTTCTGGGGCGAAATCTGCCCATCGAACAACACTTGTAATGAAGTGTTATGGATGTGAATTAAATATAGATCTCACCTAACAAACAACGTTGCTCATTAGGTGAGATCGAATAAGAAGCTGACAATCACCTTTTGTTGAACGTAACTGCTAAGAACTCAAAGATAAAAATTTATCCCTAACCTCACTGTCAAATTCATTAACCGAGCCGTCGAATACAACGGTTCCTTTGTTTAAAATATATACGTGATCAGCTAAATCAGAAGCCATTGTTAAGTTTTGTTCTACAAGTAACATCGACAAACCATCTGATTTCAATTGTTTAATAATTTTTATTACTTCCCTGACCATTAAAGGTGATAAGCCTTCGGAAGGCTCATCAAGTAATAGTAGATCAGGATTTGTCATCAAAGCTCTTCCAATTGACAACATTTGCTGTTCTCCACCACTAAGTGTCCCTCCCATTGATGTCTCACGCTCTTTTAGTCTAGGAAACATGTCAAAGACTTTATTTAAGTTCCAACCGTTTTTTACTGGACGATGAGTCGTCAGTAAATTCTCTTTTACTGTTAGATTAGGAAAGATTCTTCGTCCTTGTGGTACTAAACCAATACCTGATTTCGATACTTGAAAACTAGGCTTGCCATGAATTTCTTGACCATTCATGATGACCGACCCATCTTTAGGGGGAACCATACCCATTATTGAGTGAAGAGTTGTTGTCTTCCCCATACCATTACGACCTAATAACACGGAGACAGAGCCTTTTTTCACCTGTAAAGAAACACCATGCAAAATGTGACTTTCTCCATAATAGGTATGTAGATTCTTCACATCAAGCATCAACCATCACCCCCGGTACCAATATAGACTTGATTTACTCGCTCATCATTTCTAACCTTTTCAGGCGCACCCTCTACTAAGACACCACCATCATATAAAACAACCATGCGGTCAGCTAAACCGAATACAATCTCGAGGTCATGTTCAATAATCATTAATGTTAAATCTTTTGGCAGCTTATAAAGTAAATCTACTATATAGTCTGTTTCTGATTGAGACATGCCAGCTGTCGGTTCATCTAATAATAGAATAGATGGTTCAGTAGCAACCCCTAATAAGATCTCAATTTGTCGCTGTTCACCATACGATAGATTTTTGACAATTGCATCTCGTCGATGAGATAGCCCCCACTTTTCGAGAAGCTCATCAGCTTTTCGATACAATTCCGGGTACTGCTTTGTACCTCTAAACTTAAACCAAACATGACCAAAGCCTTCTTTTCTTTGTAGGACTAAAAGAAGATTATCTAAGACAGACAAGTCATTCAATAAATTATTTTTTTGGAATGTACGAACCATACCAGTACGCACCCTTTTATAATTAGGAAGCTTAGTAATATTTTTGTCGTAGTGAAAAATCTCTCCATGACTTGGTTCCATATCACCCGTTAATAAATTGAAAAAGGTTGTTTTACCTGCTCCATTTGGGCCAATAATCCCGATTCGCTCTCCTTTGTTAATTTCAAGAGAAATATCTCTTAAAATATGCAGTCCTCCAAAACTTTTCCCAACCCCACTAATCGTTAAGATCGTTTCTTGTTCCAAGCAACTCACCTCTATTTTTTGCATTTAGGCTGCAGACGATTTTTTTCCTTGATAGGAACTGTCTTTATTTATCTTCAACTTACGGTAGACACTCTGACCGATCCCTACAATTCCTTTCGGGAAGAAAATTACAAAGATGATGAATACTGCTCCAACAATTAACATCCATAAGTTTGTATATGAACTAACAATTGTTTCAAGTGATACGATCAATGCCGCTCCTAAAACAGGACCAAGCATCGTCCCGGCTCCTCCTATTAACACCATGATTAATACAGCACCAGACATTGTCCAATACACATCACTCGGAGCAATAAATCCATTGAAATACGTGTACAACGAACCAGCCATGCCACCTAAGCCACCAGCAATAACAAAGGCTGTATACTTATAAAGGTTCGTATTATATCCCATTGATTTCACTCTTGTTTCATTTTCTCTAATCCCAATCAGCACTTGACCAACCGGTGATTTCACTAGAACTCTCAAGGCCGCATAAATAACAAAGAAGATAACTAATACTAAATAAAAAATAGATACTGCATTGGAAAATTCAATCCCACCAAACGTAGCTCTCGGAATACCAGATAATCCGTTAGAACCACCTGTTAAAGTAGTTGATTGGTAAATAAAAGAATAAATCATTTGAGAAAAGGCCAATGTTAGCATCAAAAAATAAAATCCACTTACTTTCATACAGAATAAGCCGACAATAGCCGCTACCACAATTGAAAATAGAATTGCTAAGCCTAACGAAACAAGTAAATTACTAGATATATTTTGAGCAACAAGCCCAGCTGTGTAAGCTCCTACTCCAAAAAAAGCTGCGTGCCCTAATGAAACAAGGCCTGTAAACCCTACTAATATGTTCAAACTTAGCGCAAAGATAGCTAGTATAAGAATTTCTGATAACAAATTCAGATGAAAAAGCGAAAGGATAAAAGGCGCTAGACCAAGAGCAACTATCGCTATTAGAAATTTTAAAAATGTACTCTTCATAGTTAGGCCACCTTCTTTCCTAGTAAACCATTTGGTTTAAATACAAGGACAATTGCCATTAATCCAAAAATTAAGAACATACTTAATTCGGGAAATAAAAAGCGGCTAAACGTCTCTAATATGCCGACAAGGACACTAGCTACTAATGTACCTGCAATTGATCCGAGCCCTCCTATTACCAAAACAACTAAAGCCAAGATCAACGTTTGAAATTCCATACTTGGATAAATCCCGAGGATCGGAGCCGCAACAACTCCTCCAAATCCCGCTAATATGCCCCCAATAACAAATACAACAGTAAATACCAATTTTATATTTACTCCTAATGCTCCAATCATTTCCTTATCACTCAAACCCGCTCGAATAATGGCCCCCCATCTAGTCTTATCTTGAATCCACCATAATAAGGCTGCAATTGTAATTCCAATCAAGATAATCACTAACCGATAAACTGGAAATGTCTGACCAAATATCGACATAGAGCCTGAGAAAACTGGAGGAACAGTAATAGAAAGTACATTTGATCCCCAAATAAATGATGCAATATCATGAAAAACATAAGCCAAACCGAACGTTAGTAGAACTTGTGACAAATGCCCCAAATGGTAAGTAGGGCGGAGCAAAGTACGCTCCACCACTAATGCTATAAGTGCAACAACAATCGGGGCAATAAGTAAAGCAATCCAGAAGCTTTGCGAGTATGTTACCGTTAACGAATAGGCAATATATGCACCAAACATATATAAAGAACCATGGGCCAAGTTCAAGACTCCTAAAATTCCAAATACAAGCGATAAACCACATGTAATGATAAACAAGAGAAAACCGTACGATATGCCATTAACTAATTGTGCTCCGATTATATCCACACGAAAACTCCTTCCCTTATTGATTATTCTCCTGGATCTTGAACTTGCTCAATTGACTGAATAACTTTATTTTCTGTCTGATCACCTTCCATTACCGTTTCAGTAATGTACATATTCTGAATAATATGATGCGTTTCCTTATCAAACTCAATTGGACCACGTGGACTAGTAAAAGAAACATTTGAAATCGCTTCCACAATTGCATCCGGATTAGATACGTCTCCTTCTAAAGTAGTCAGCGCTTCGGCAATAATACGTGCAGCATCATAACCTTCAAGCGACTCAATAGTTGGTCGTCTGTCATAAGCTTCTTCGTATGCTTTTATAAATTCTTGATTCTCTTCTATCTCCAATCCATAATCCCAAAATGTTGATGCAAAAGCACCTTCTGCTGCAGTCCCGATCGAGCCACGTAAATCTTCAGCAACCAACCAACCAGAACCAACTAGAGGAAATTTATCTTTCAAGCCATACTGCTCATATTGTTGAACGAAACGAACCGCATCACTACCAGCAAAGAAAGCATAAACTCCATCAGCTTCAACACCACCAATTGTTGTCAAATATGATGCATAATCATTATTTCCTAGAGGTGGATAAACCTCACCAACAACCTCTCCCCCAGCAGCTGTGAATGCCTCTATAAAAGCAGCTGAAACTTCGCGTCCAAAAGCATAATCAGCAGCAGCAATATACATCTTTTCTCCAACATTTTCATATGCCCACTCACCCATTGAGTGTCCAATCTGCCACGAAGAGAACGATGATCTCCAAATATAATCACTTCGTTGTGCTCGTGTTAAATCATCACCACCAGCATGCGAAGCAAGGTATGGTAGTCTATTTGAATCAACATCATCACGAATTGCATATGCAACAGCCGTACTAACAGCTCCAGTTAAGATATCTATGTTATCTTGATCCATCAACTTTCTAACACGTCTTAAGGCAACCTGTGGATCTGCCTCAGTGTCCTCCTCGATTAATTCAATGGTTTTGCCTTCGACCTCCCAATTAATACTGTCAAAATAAAGTTTCATTCCATCAGATAAATCTTTTCCAAGTGATGCATAAACCCCCGAGAAAGGTAAAATAGAACCGACCTTCACTGTCTCCTTACTTTCATTATCAACTTGTTGATCTGAAGAACCACTTTCATCTTTTGAATCTGAACCCGATTGTATTGCGCTATTACCGCAAGCACCAAGAACCGTTAATATGAAGACGAAACAAAAACCTATGAACAATCTTCTCATCAAATTCATCCACCTCATTCGATAATTTGTTTAATAAGTAAACGCTTTCAAATAAAGAACTACCCTCCTCCTCTGTTATTCTAAATATTATAATATATCTGACAACTATTTTTTTCAACACTTATTTTTTACTTTCGTCTATAAAATATTAGGATAAATATCTTGAAATTATTTTTTTGTCGTTATAACCTTATTAGATAAAGGAGTTCACTATATAGAGTCTCTATTTTTATTATGCTTTAAATATCCATAGATATAAAAACATAATATAATAGAGGGATAATTAAGAAAAGGATGGATGCCACTTGTTACAATTAAAAAGTCCAAATAAAGAGGTTTTACCGATAATTGTTCCCGATCAATCTAGCTTAAGGACTATCAACTTGTTTCTTATTAAAACAGATCACTCACTCACTTTAGTTGACGCTGGATTTAATACAGATACTTGTTTTAATTACCTAACCAACACTTTATCGGAGAGCGGTTTATCCATTAAAGATATTACTGAAATAGTGTTAACACATCACCATAGCGATCATGTTGGATTGGTTAACCGGATAGTAGCTGATCATCCAGTCCCTGTTTATGTTCACCCACTCTCTATTCCACGACTAAAAAGGGATTCTGCGCTTCTTGAAATGAGAATTGATTTCTTTTCAAAGTTATATGAACAAATGGGTTGTGGCGAAATGGGCAGACAACAAGTAACTTACTTAAAAAAATTAAAAGAAAAAAACAAACACCTCGCCATTGAAACGAACCTAATCGATATTAAATATTTGAATATAAGTGATCTTGATTTTATCGAGGTTCCAGGTCATGCACCCGATCAGATAGCACTATTAGACTCAACAAAGAAATGGCTATTTTCTGGCGACCTTTTAATTAATCATATCTCTAGCAATGCACTCGTTGAACCCGATCAAAATGGTGAACGTATGCTAACACTCGTTGAACACATGAAGTCTTTAGAATCTTGTAAATCGTTACCTATCGAAATGGTTTTCCCTGGTCATGGTACATTAATTAAAGAACCGAAGAAATTAATCCAACAACGTTTAGATGGAGTTAGAGTAAAAGCTGGAAAACTACAAACACTCATTCAACAAGGAGTAACAACAGCGAATGAACTGGCCCAAACTATTTATAGAAGTAGTTACAACAAGCAGTTCTCTCTAGTTATGTCTGAAATCATTGGGCATTTAGATTATTTAGAAACCGAAGGAATGGTAAGCAAACGATTAACAAATGGTGTTTGGCATTATTCAACAAATTAGTAATATTCGTCAACTATTTTTTATAGCAACGTCAAGGAGGCTGTTTCAAAAACGATTTTTTGAAACAGCCTCCTCCTTATCTAGCGTATAATTATACTAAGCTACTTTACGTGGTACTTTCCCCTCACTCTTAAAATCTTCTTTTTCAAAAATAAAAGATAAACACGTACCAAATACAAGCCCCCAAAATGGTGAGCCGATATTTAATAAAGTAAAATCAGAAATCGTGATCATAAACGAAAATAAAGCCCCAATTTGAAATTTAGAAGAAAAACTGGCCGCGAGACAATTTTTTAGAACATTTAATAACGCCAAACCAGCTAACAACTGAATTAAGGAAATAGGTATTTCTCGGACAACCCCCATGACAAACCCAGCAAATAAGCCAAAAATAACCCATAAGATTCCCATGACGACAGCAGCTTTGTATCGATGTTCAATTTTTCCTGATGATTGATCGGCTATAATCCCTGTCATCGGCCCAGCTATGCAAGCTGAATGCGCTCCAAAAAAACTGTTGATGAAAGATCCAATACCACTCCAAGTAGTCAATGCGTTTGCTGGTGCTCTATATCCTATACTGTTTAGAATTGTTATACCTTGTGCATTTTGAATAGCAATTACTGTAACTAATAAAGGAATTGTTAACTCACTAATTGTACTTACGTTTATTGTTGGCATATACAATTCCGGTATTGATATTGCGAAAGAGTTTGAACCTATAGAAATAGGATTATCTATAGACATAATAACGAATGCAATTATTATTGCTCCTAATATAGGAGGTAAAATTTTACCTAATCGCTTATAAAACGTTAAAAATAAAAAAACAACAAGCGTAGCTCCATTTAAAAAAGGCAACTCTAAAACAGACATAAAAATGTTTATCCCAAATGGCAATAGTACCCCAGATACCATTGCCATCATAATCGGCAATGGTATCGCATTCATAAATAAACTAGTTGATTTTGTAATAGCAATAATAAGTAAAAGAACACTGGTAACCAAATATGCGCCTAATACATCAGTGAAGGAATGACTCATTAACGTCGTTCCAACTAGAACCGCTCCAGGAATTGAAAAGGCAACAGGGATAGGCTGTTTGTAATAAATTGATAAACCAATTGTAGATAGACCACCTACTACATAAATAGCAAATATCCATGATGTTGTAATTGAATCAGTTAACCCACCTATTTCAGCAGAATTCAGTACAATTAGCAATGGACCTGTAACCCCAAAAAGCCAAGCTATAAAACCATTAACAAATATGGGTAAAGACCAGTTTGAGTAATTCTCTTTATTAAAAGATAAATACTTCATATACTCTCCCTTAAACTTTTTGTAACTTTCATTTAGTAACTCTTAAATTAATTGCTTCGGATTAAAATTAAAAAGATTATATAGTTTGTAGGACATCATTATCTCAAATCGCACCTCAGCATCATTTAAATCAATTTCTAAAAGTTCACAAACTCGCTCAAGTCGATATTCTAACGTACTTCGGTGAATAAAAAGTTGGTTAGATGCGTCTCTAAGGTTCCCATTATTATTCAGAAAAACTTGTAGTGTTTTAAATAAGTCGACACTATTATTTAGAGAATAATTTAATAATGGTCCTAAATTTTTCTTGACAAATAATTTAGCTGCTAATGGATCACTCGTATTATTTAAGATGGTATAAGAGCCAAGATCATCATAAAAAGAAAAATTACCTTGCGGACTCCGGTGCAAAACAACATTTTTGGCTTTAACTGATTGGGCATAGCAATCATAATAGTCCTCGATTTTATCTGTTTTACCTCCAATCCCCAAATACACTTTCGTTTCGGTCTTTTCTGTGTCTATTAAACTCTTTATACGTTTAAAGAAACCTTGCCAGTATTCTAATTGTTGATTGCTATTTTTCGCTTTTACAATAAAAATAAATTCATGATCTTTACGAGTAAAAATAATTGTAGAGTCATATAATAAAAGTTTCGTTTTAATTTGATCCCACAGCCAAGACTTATAACTTTCTAGTACTACTAGATTCGTCTCGCTTTTATCGTCTATTTTTAGTGATAAGGTTGCTATTTGATGGGCTTCTAAAATATCCCAGTTAATTAGCGTTGCATATTGAATTATTTTTTCCTGGTCGTCTATTTTCTCAGAAAACAGCTTATTTATAAAACTTTCTTTAACTTGTTCTTTTGCATCAAGTACGAGCTTCTGTTTTATAAACTCTATTGCATAAATATTTCGGGCATGATCAAGAGTCAACCTTAACATTCGATCGACCTTCTGCTTAGGTATACAAACAATCAAATAGCCTAATACATCCCCTCCACCAACAATTGGCCAGGCAACACATGGTGAATTCTCTAATTCGTCTAGCCAAAATTCACGCGACTTCAGCTGTGTAATACTTTGTTTTTGTTCTATTACTTTTTCTTCAATGATCGATTGTAGATGATGCTGATCCTCAGTAAAGTAACTTGATATCGGCTTTAAAAAGCGATCATAAAGCAAGATTGGACTTTCTAAAATAGAGCTAATTGTTTTCGATATATCATCCAAATCTTGTCCCTGAACCGTTTTTTTCACAAGTTCTTGATGGTGTTCCATTAGTCGTTCCATACGTTTTTTACTTTCAAATTCTAATTCGTAAAGTCGTGCATTTTCAATCTGCATAGAAACGAAAGCGGATACAAACTTTAGAAATTCTAAATCATCCTTCGAAAAAATTTTGTAAACTTCTTTATATACACATAGCACACCGATTGTTTTGAGATTAACAACTAACGGGATTGTCAATTCACAGCTGCCAGTCTTCTCAACATTAGGAAAATAGCTATCGAGTGGCAGACTAGATTCCACAACTATCGTTTTAGTCAATGAGGTAGATCCATAAAAAGGAGGGTGCAATGTAAAGCGACTATTGTTTTCATCATACAAGTAAACAGCAGCCCCTTTTGCCTGAGTACCTTTTCCAGCACGTTCTACCGTTTTTTCTATTAAATGCTCTATCGTTAGTCCTGGAAAAATATTTTCTTTTATCCACTCAATTCCTTTAATTTTTCTCTTTTGACTCTCCTTGTCCCTCGCTAAATTCATAGCTACTGCTACATCTTGCCCAAATTCAACAAAGGTTTTTTTAGCCTCAAGCACTAAAGGCGTATAATCGCGAAATCCAATTAGACAAAGCCCAAATTGCTTATTATTATAGTTCAGTGGAACCGTAAACCACGTTGACAGTTGTTCTTTTTCCATTGCTTCTTTAAAGCTGCAAGTGAAACCTTCCATCTGTTCATTTGGCCACCAAAAAGCATCCTCAAGAAGATTAGGTGAACAATTCCTCAAGTCTAATTTTAATGTCTCCTCAATGGAAAACCCTTCACCTATCCACACTTTGGGAATTAATTGCTGATCCTCTTTTAAAATGACACCTATTAAATCACACGTGAATTTTTTATGAAATGACTCTAATAGGTAATTCAGAGTTTCTTGTAACGTATCGAACTTAATCAGTTGTCTAGTAATATTTCGTAGGTGCGAGTTAATTTTTTGCTTCAATTTCTCCTGCTTAATGTTCAAATCCATTTATAAACTCCCCTTATAACGTGTTACCAATAGAAGTAAAGTTCGTGTAGATACATTGTTCTGTAATGGAAAATCAGCTTGAAAGATACACTCTCAAGCTGACCCATTTATACTATATCCTTAGTATACCAAGACTGCACTGAAGATTCTTAATTTTTAACCTACTTTTTTGATATCTTTTGACTGATCATCATCACTACTAAACAATCTTGTCTTTTGAAGTATAAAGAATAAAACTAACCCGATAACGATCGCATAAGATGCACCGTACGTAAATAACACAATAGCCATTACCCCAGCGACACCACGCTCTGTGTTATCTTTTAATTGTTCAATCCCAATTGAAATACATAAATAACCAGTAATTATTAATGTTAACGATAAGGCAATCGGGAGTACCGGCTGAAACAACGTTACTAAAGGTAATAAAATCGTAGCTAAGAACATTGCCATAATTAAAGAAGCAGTACCCGAGTATATAGAATCCATCGCATTACGACCGTATTTATATCGTTCCAATACAGAAGCTGTACCAGCTGTGAAAATCGGCCCCGCTAATCCAGGATGTGGTGCAAACAGTGCATGTATCAAATTCCGGACAAATGTAAGCGTATGCATATTTGTTAAGCTTAAACGAACCTTTTCATCAGGTCGAAATTCACTTGCCCTTTTAAATAATGAATCCCCTACAACTATGTCACCATAAGCAATTATATATGCAAGTAATGCAGTTGGAATTGAAAGTAGTATAATATTTAAACTTGGAAAACCAACAACAAAAGGTGTGAAGCTCCACAACTCAGCAAAGTTAGGGACAACGATACCCCATTCAACAACAGGCGCTGGATATTCTCTTGTCATCCAGCCAATCACAATCGCAACAACAATCGCTGACATAACTCCATAATTTCCAATTAACCTAGCAATCCTATTTTTCTTATACAGGTTATGAAACGATTTCGAAAACATAACATAAAGGCAAACAATTGAACCGATAATTAAAGAGATTGGCGTTTCTGCTAACCTTCCCCCTTCTACTATTTCACCATGGATGGCGGCAATACCTGCCCCAATTAAAATACCACCTTTTAAAGAATTGGGTAATTTTGTAACAATGAGTCTCCCCAAACCAGTTATTCCAAGCAGTAAGAATATAATTGCTACTGACAATTGTAAAGCAATGAGAGCCTGAACTGCTTCTGGCCCTGGTTCGAAATTTCCCAAAAAGATAATCACTAATGGGATCGCTGCTGTAATAAAGCCTGGGACTAAAGGAACACCCATTAATGGTCCCATAAGCATCGTAATAAGGTAAATGATTGCAACTGCTAACGCAGCATCATAAGAAAACCCTACATAGTTCTGAAGCAATGGAATAACTGACAGCCCAATTGAAAACAACACAAAGCCTTGAATTAATTCGGGAGTTTCAAGACGAAAATGTATGAAAGGCAACCTGATTTGAAAAGGACCTAGTTTCCAATACGGCTGTTCCTCTCCATCCTTACGCTTAAACAATGCCATGCTTTCTTCCCCCTTAATTTTTAATTGAATAACTAATGTGAAATTGTTAAATCTCGTGTTAAGACAGAAGATAATTGGCAATCTCACCGAAAAAAATAGAAACCTATAACGTCTATAGATAATTTTCTTCAATGCCGTTTTTCTTGATAGTAAATGGTTATCAAAGAGCTGACACCATTGGCCAGCTCTTTGATATTAGTGTAACTTTATCCTTAACCAACTCTATTTAAACAAACTTTAATGGCTCTATTGTTCGAGCAAGCAAGATGCAACCTTCTTTTGTAAATGGAGCATGAATAGTATCTTTAGAAGTGTAAAGATAATCCCCTTTTCCTAACGGATACTTTCCTACTCTACACTCCCCTTCAATCACATAAACTTCTTCGTCTGCCGGATGATCATGAAGTGGAAACGAACTGTTCGGCTCCATCTTTATTAAAACAGTACTTCCCCCTGTTTCAAATTTATAAAGAGTCTTTATAAATACACCTTCAAACGGGAGCGCTTTCCATTCTTTACTAGCGGGAACATAACGGCTTTCTTTCAATTCTTGAGAACTCATTTGTTTCTCACCCTTTCTAACCTACAGATTAGATAAGTCAACTTAACGTAACTCTGTTTTCAAACTTGTTTTTAGTTGTTCTTGTAAAGCGACTTTTTTTATTTTTCCACTTGCTGTCATAGGGAGTTCATCAACAATCAATACCTTATCAGGCACCTTGTAATCAGCAATTCTAGTCTTAATGAAATCAATTAAACTTTGTTCATCCACTTGGGCAGACGGCTTCAATTTAATGCATGCACATGAAATTTCACCTAGAACGGTGTCTGGCAGTCCAACAATAGCAACTTCAAGGACGTCTGGATGTGTATAATATACCTCTTCGATTTCACGAGGATAAATATTATACCCCCCACGAATAATCATCTCTTTCTTACGCCCAACAATGCGAAGATACCCATGTTCGTCAAGTGAACCTAAATCACCTGTATAAAACCATCCATCGTCATCTAAAGCTTCCTTTGTCTTTTCTGGCATGTTAAAGTAACCTTTCATGACGCCAAAACTACGACAAGCAATTTCACCAACTTCTCCAGTGGCAACTTCCTTTCGCTCATCGTTTACAATTTTGATTTCAGCCCCCGGTAAAGCTTTTCCAACGGTTTCAGCTCGAATAATATCGTTATCTGTAAACTTAGTCATCGTTAAAGTTGGTGATGTCTCACTTAGACCATAAGCTACGGTTATATCACATCCCATGTCAGAGCGAATTTTCTTAACAATCTCCACCGGACACGGTGCTGCTGCAATAATCCCTGTTCTTAACGTTTTTAAATTAAACTGTGAAAACTCAGGATGGTTAAGCTCTAAAATAAACATCGTAGGAACACCATGCTTAACAGTTACTCCTTCTGCCTCAATAATTTCTAAAGCTACTTTAGGTTTATACTGATCTACTAACACCATTCTCGCAGCAGAAGCTATGGTGCTTATAATGCTTGGGACAAGTCCAAATACATGAAAAACAGGTACCGCTACCAAAAAAACATCGTCTTTTGTACATTTCATTTCTTCGCCTGATAATACACCTGTCTTCACAACATTTGAATGCGTTAACATTGCTCCTTTTGGTGCCCCTGTTGAACCTGATGTATAAAGAATAGAAGCAACATCTTCTTCAGGATTAATTACAACGGGTGTAAAATTCGAACCATCACTCTTATCTATCAAACCTTCATAATTTAGTAATCCATCAGCTTGATAACGAACAGTAATTAAATGCTCTAATGATTGAACAGTCTGTTTTGCTTGAATAAATTGTTCAGAATGATTAACACCACTAAATTCATTCGTAAAAAAAGCAATTCTCGCTTCAGAGTTCTTTAAGATATACTCTACTTCGTCTATTCGATAGCGCGTGTTAAAGGGAACTATTACTGCACCGACATGAGAAATAGCCATAAAGATAACAACAAACTCATTCCAATTCGGTAAACAAACTGCTATTTTATCCCCTTTACGTATCCCCATTGTTTGCAAAGATTCAGCGAGGCGAATTGATTTATTCCAGAGATCCTTATATGACATTCTCGAAATACGATCAAAAAGAACTTCGCGATCAGGCCCTTCATTGAGAGCGCTTTCAAGCAACTGTGAAATACTTTTTTGACCAAGTTCTCTATACATATCATCATCCCTTTAGCTTTTTTATTCCTGTTTAAATACTAATCTATTCTTTACAACTTTTGTACCTTAAAAATGAGGAAATAAAAGATTGTATTTTCTTAAAATTAAGGAAATTAACTAAATAAGTTCATTATTTACACTTAACACACTTATATTAAGACCTAATTTTCTTCACAAAAAGAGTTACTCAAAACTGATCACTCCATACATACTACAATAATAAAAGTTCCAATTGTGACAAGAGTATTGACAGGTCTTTATAAGATCTTTTTCCTTGCAATAACAATCGCCAACCGTATAACGTCTGATTTCCCCAAAATTATTAATAGTAAAACCATACTAGATGTCAAATCTTATATTAAATAAATAGATGAACTTACCGTAAATGAAGGAGGAGCTAAATCATTCTTACTCCTCCATTCTCATTTACACATTCTCCATTTTTTGAACAGCAACTTGCTGTTGTATAAAACGCAGACGGAAGTGAAATCCAATTGCAGCACATGTTAAACCGAGAGTAATACCGACCCAAAAGCCAAATGGACCTAGAGGTGTAAACGCAGCTAAGCCATAGCCTGCAGGAATACCAACAATCCAATAGGAAATGAAAGCTGTTATAAACGGAACTTTCACATCTTTGTACCCTCTAAGTACACCTTGAAGCCCAGATTGAGCTGCATCTGAAAGTTGATAAGCAATTGCAATAATAAAAAACTGTCCTGCCAAAGTGACAACGTCTCGATCCTCGGTATAAAGAGTGGCAATCTGCTCTCTAAAAACAAATAGAAATACAGCATTTATCGCTAAAACTCCAATGCCCCCAGCCACCCCAAGACGGCCATATTGCTTCGCTGCTTGAAGCTTACCTGCACCAACTGAGTAACCAACAACGATTGTCAACGCCATAGAGATACTAAGTGGAATCATAAAAATAAGAGAAGTAAAACTAATGGCAACTTGGTGGGCTGCAACAGTTATCGTTGTAAACATCACTCCAATCAAAAGAGTCACAACGGAGAAAATACTAGATTCAAAAAAAATTGAAAGACCGATCGGAATACCGATTCCAAGCTGTTCTTTCCATGCTTTCCAAGATGGAATTGCCCATTTTACAAAAATTTTATAATGCCTAATAACTGTAACCTTAAATGTCATCCAAACACTAAAAAAGAAAATGATCCAATACGTAATAGCTGTCGCATAACCAGCACCAATACCACCTAGCGCAGGAAAGCCTAATTTTCCAAAGATTAGTCCATAATTTAAAAGGACATTAAACGGAACTGCCATAACGGTAATAACCATTGTAATACGTGTATATCCTTGAGCATCGAAAAAATAGCGAAGTACATTCGCTGCAAATAATGGAACGATACCAATGGCTAAACCAATCAAATAATGATAAGAAATATGATAAACAGATGGCTCTAAATTCATTAATGATAAAAGTGGTTCTAAGAAAATGAAGCCACCAATTACAACAATAATTGAAAGTATTACTGATAAATAAAGAGATTGGATAACCGAGTTTCGTATTTCTCCTCGCCTGCCACTTCCAATGAGCTGGGCAACAATTGGGGTAACTGCGAGTAAAATACCATTTATTCCGGTAAAGATCGGCATCCATAAACTTGAACCAATCGCAACTCCGGCTAAATCTTCCGTCCCTACTCGGCCAGACATCATTGTATCAACTAAATTCATAGCAAAAAAACTAATTTGTGTAACCATTATTGGCCACAATATGGTCAGAAATAAAGAAAACTTTTCTTTCCATGTTTCAGCATGATACATAACTTTCCTCCGTAAATCGTTAATAACGTACTCGTTTGAAAAGGTTTGTACTTTTCAACGTATTCCATTTTAAATTCCAATCCTCTTATAATAACAAAAAATAGCCTAAAAACACTAACTTTTTTTGCCTCATTTATTGTAAACGCACTCATCTTTATATGCCCAGTTTTCGTAACTTAATTCAATAAAAATGCTAAAATAAACCAAACAAAATCTTATTAATTTTCGAATTTGTTTGATTTTTTCACTTATTAGCTTTATTCTGTATGTAAGGGCTTACAAAATATCTATTATAAGGAGGAGAAACAACATATGAAGACAACTAAAAACAGATGGCTGATTGCTTTATCGGCTATAGCTATCCACTTATCAATTGGTGCTGCCTACGCGTACAGCGTTTATCAGAATCCAATTAGTGAGTCACTCGGATGGGCTGGTTCTCAAGTAGCTATAGCATTTACGATTATGATGGCACTCGCTGGAACTTCTGCTGCTTTTTTTGGAAAGTTTGTTGAACGTAACGGCCCAAGAAAATCAGCAATGGTTGCAGCTGTTTTATTTGGAATTGGTCAGGCGGGCTCAGGAGTAGCCATTGCAATAGAATCACTCCCGTTATTTTTACTTACATATGGGGTATTTAGTGGACTCGGACTTGGTATCGGTTACATTTCACCAGTATCCACATTAGTTAAATGGTTTCCAGACCGTAGAGGTTTAGCAACTGGGATGGCTGTACTTGGATTCGGAGCAGGTTCTCTTATTACTGCACCTGTTGCTGCTAGCTTAATGGAGTCAATTGGTATTACATCTACTTTCTATTTATTAGGTATTTGTTATTTCTCATTAATGATTCTAGGCGCACTATATATCGCACCCCCTCCAGAAGGCTGGATGCCAGACTCTATGAAAAAGGACATGGCTACGGGTAGGAAAATCATCAAAAAAGACTTAGCTCAATTAACAGCAAAAGAAGCCGTGAAAACGAAACGCTTTTGGATGTTATGGTCAATGATGCTTATTAATACAACTGCCGGTATCATGATTATTTCAGTAGCTTCTCCAATGGCACAAGAAGTCGTTGGTTTAACAGCTGCAGCTGCAGCTACAATGGTTGGGATAATGGGAATCTTTAATGGTGGGGGAAGACTTGGATGGGCTGCTGCTTCTGATTATCTAGGTCGCCCAAATGTTTTTTTAATTTTCTTTGTAATCCAACTCGTCGCCTTTTTCACATTGCCATTTACAACAAATGCAATTCTTTTCACTATTATGATTTTACTTGTTGTTAGCTGCTATGGAGGAGGCTTCTCTAACCTTCCAGCGTTTGTAGGGGATCTTTTTGGTACAAAGCAACTAGGGGCGATTCACGGTTACCTTCTTACAACTTGGTCATTAGGGGGCGTATTCGGACCAATTATCGTTACCCAAATAAGAGAAAGAACAGAAAGCTATATTCCTGTATTTTATGTTTTCTCTGCCTTAATTATTTTGGCTTTCCTAATTTCAATCTTGCTCCGTTTAGATATTAAGAAAAGTGAGCAAGAAGCTCAAGAGCAAGGGCATGCGGTTTCATAATCCTTCTCACCCTGACCGACTAGTCGGTTAGGGTGAGAATTACTATTTTTCGTTACTGACCATATGCTTCATTCAAACTTTCCTTCAAAACAAGTTTGTACAAAATCTTCTCAACTTCCTCTTTAACTTCTTCTTTTAGTAGTTGTGTTAAATATTTATTTTCCAACTCCTTAAAGGTAGATAACTTATCATTTATTAATTTCATATATTCGTTCTTATTCAACCCACCATCTTTAATTTTTAACATAAACTTCCTGCCCTCTTCGTCATATCGGATCGCATCTGCAAAATTTGTGAAATTATTATTTTCAAAGCGTTCAATAAAGTCGAGAATTCGATATGAGTGCATTGCTGACTTGGTGTCATAACCAAACCTTTGAACTAAATCATTTGTACTCTTATTTCCTTTTTCTACATATTTAGCTTTACTCAAAAACATACCTTTACATGCTTTATACAAGTAAGGTAAATTCATAGTTGCGATATCATTTTTTATTGAATACAACTTTTGCACCGATTCTTTCACTAAACTCCCCTCGCCAATAGCAAAATCTGCAGAAAATAATACCTCAACAAAATTCACATTTGATTTCCACCATAAATTGACCAACTTCCGAATATCGTGAAATTCTTCATCCACTGCTAAACTAACTTTACTTTCGGTAAATATTTTATTGTAATACAGATCATCAAATGTTGGGATGACAAACACTTTATAATCTTTATCTGATTCTGGCGTTCCTAAATTATAATTAATGGACCCAACGGCTGCTTTTAGAACTTCTTTCCTTTTCATTTAATCATCTCCTCATACAAACACATTGAATAATATTATCTTTTAATACATGTTACAATGACATGATAATAAGGGGGATATCACATGCTACGATCTTATATACTTCTTCTCATTACAGTTATGATCTTTTCCGGCAATATTATAATCGGTAAAGCTATTAATGATTTACCACCCATTACGATTACATTTTTTCGATGTTTAATTGCATTTTTGATTCTACTGCCATTAAGTCTGAAAGAATTAAAAAAAGGCCAATCACTTTGGCGCCAAGAATGGAAACCTCTTGTTGGCTTATCGCTAACGGGTGTTGTTATCTTTAATTACTTTCTTTACGCATCATTACAATATACCTCTTCAACAAATGTAGCAGTAATTGAAGCTGCAACTCCAGTCTTTACAGTTTTATTAGGAGTGTTCTTTTTAAAAGAACGACTTAGCATTGTTCAGTATTTAGGAATCTTTCTCTCCTTAATGGGAGCTTTGTGGGTCATTTCGAAGGGATCTTGGGAGAGTTTTAGTCAATTTCATTTTAATATAGGAGATTTATTTGTTTTTATCGCAATCTTTTCTTGGGCAGTTTATTCGTTATTAATTAAACAGCATAGTTATAAATTCCCTCTATTCGGGAGCTTGATAATCATGATATTTATAGCACTTGTTATCCTGTTTCCTTTTGCAATTTATGAGTGGAAAGCCGGGGTATTTCACCTATTTGATTATAAATTGATCTTTGGGCTACTTTACTTGGGGATTTTCCCATCAGTGATCGCCCTTATTTTTTGGAATAAAGGAGTCAGTGCAATTGGTCCTTCTAGAGCATCCATCTTTTTGAACTTTATACCCGTGTTTACAATTATTGGGGCCGTTCTATTTTTAGGGGAATCCGTCTCTTTTGTCCAGTTGATTGGTGGATTATTAGTCATTTGTGGGGTTTACTTGTCAACAAAAGAACGAAAAAATAAAGTTAATACCGTTAACTTAGGAGAGAAGGAATTGCCTAGTTAGAACTCTGGAACAAACAGGATAGAAACAGTTCAATTCATCTTTACTTTCATAAAACTCCTTACAAATCACATACTATTATACAAACAACAATGGGGGTGAGCGTATTGAGTGGTTGGAACAAGCAAGCAAGTCAAAACAATAATTTCCAGCCGGATTTAACTTTTCACAACGAAAAGCTAGCAAACAAAAAAGTTCAATTAAATGTTCAAGAACAGGTTGGGATGGAAGCCATTGGTCAAGAAGAAAAGGATGTAAGACCACAAGGTGGGAGTAAATAGGAGATTAAAAACTAAGAGGTTGTCATAAAACGTAGCTCTAGGATCTGCAAATAACTTGCAAGACTATAGACAACCTCTCCTGAATTATTTTGCTAAACTTTTATGTAACAACGATAATGTTTGGCGCAGCTCTTTAACTGCTAGTTGGCCAGGTGCCGATGCCTTTTGAGCTGCTCCAAAGGTTACGGCTGAACCGAATACTTCTCCAGCTAAGCGACTAATGACCCCCTGCCCTGCCATTGACATTGTAATAATCGGACGGTTCGCGTATTGTTCTTTCATTGTATTCGTCGCATCTAGTAGTGTTACGACATCTCCTGCGTCCACAGGCATTACAGCAATTTTCGGTAAATCCCCACCAAGTTCTTGAGCTTTACGTAAGCGTGAGACAATTTCTTCCTTTGGTGGGGTTTTGGTAAAGTCATGATTTGATATAATAACAAATGCATTGTGCTTATGGGCAGTTTCAACAAGAGCCCTTACAACCTTTTCCTCATTAAATAGTTCAACATCAATAATATCAACTAAACCCGTTTCAACGATTTCCTTATTTAATGCTAAGTAGAGGTCGGCACTTATTTCCTTTTCTCCACCTTCCCTTGCACTTCGAAACGTGAAAACAAGTGGCTTATCCTCTAAAATAATTCGAATGGCCTCAAGTGCCTCTTTTACTTTTTCAAAGTTTAGGACTTCTTTAAAAAAGTCTACACGCCATTCCACAATATCAATATCTAATGAACTTAAATAATTGGCTTCTTTTTTTACTTCATCGTGTGTTTGTCCAACTATTGGCACACAAATTTTAGGCATTCCTTCTCCAATTACTGTTTCTCTCACCTTTAGTAAATCTCCCATCACGCAACTCTCCTCTGGCTAATCCTAAATTAAATCCAATTTTCACTTTTCACTTAATTCCATCATTTTGAAGTATACGAAACCTTTTGATTTCAAGTCAATTCTTCAATAAGCCCTAATCTACATCTTCTTCAAACCATTATGGTATCTCTATAACCTAATTTTACATTCTAGATTCGCTCACCATTTCATTTAATTTATGTAACGTTAATAATACATGATCGACAAACTCTGGTATCTCCCCCATATTCTCTTCGTTAATTTTATGATCAAAAAGTAACTCTACTGTATTCGTATATAATTTTTCAGATGCGCCATACACAAAGCTAATTGTTTGTTTCGGTAACAGTTTCGGATCCCAAATGTCATCGAGAATTCCTTGAATTTGCTTGCATTGTTCTACTATATCTCTTATTTGCATAGTAAATTGAACAACCAGCTCACAACCGGGGTTTACACCTGGCACTTCTAAAATCTCATCAGAAAGGTCCTTCATGGAAGCTTTTAGTCTAATTTCTGCCATAACTTTTCTTTGAGTTGATAAAGTGAATTCGAGACGGAATTCTCTTGACATTATCGCTAATTCTAAGCGGTCATTGCGATTCATAATATCAATATCACCAGAAATATTATCCAAATCATATATGTAATTCTCAATTCGAACTTTTAAGTTATCAAACACAGTTGGGTCATACATTGATTTATCTCCTCACTACAATGATTAATCTTTATTTTATAGTATAGCAAAGCAGTTATTCACTAACCATTTCCCCTAATTTTAACAAAAAGTGTGATTAACATCACACTTTTCTATCTGGAATGGTACTACACTACTAATTAAGAAGTTGTTTAAATAATTTAAGCCACTATTAATAAAAAATCAATCTTTCAACGGCTCCCACAAAACAACTTCAACTTTTGCCAAGAGGTGTAGTACTATGATGAAATCAACCAAAATCACAAAAAAGCTAGGTGTAATTATCCTGTCAATGATGTTAGTCTGTATTGCTACGATCTCCTTTTCGAATTATCATATCACTTATAAAAATGTGAAGGAAGCTGCTGGGATTGAGCTTTATGGATGCGCAAACATTACTACCGGATTATTAGATACTGGCGTAATCGAGCAATTAGCCAATGGCGATTTTTCGAAAGCACTGGAAACTGGTGAACTTATCAGTTGGACTGTAGACCACAAAGACATTTTTAGTTCACAGTACATATTGTCTTTAGACGGAACTCTTTTAGCTGCTGATAAAAATTTACAACAGCAGGGATTTACATATGGAGACTTATTTTATCTTGATAATGAAGCTCTTTTTCATTTAACTGAAATGAAGCACCCCACTTACTCGGATGTATATGAATTTGGAGGTATGGAGCGACTAACAGGTTATGCGCCTATTTTTAGAGATCATGATCCTACTAAAGAAGTAATTGCAATCAGTGCAATTGACTTTGATGCAAAAATCATAAAAGAAAGAACATGGGCAATGATCGGCGAAGGAATTGTTGTTGCAATTATTCCTATTTTACTCGTTGCTATCATTACGATTTGGTTGATCGGACGTACAATTAATCCTTTACTTCTATTAAATCGTTATGCACAAAAAATTTCAGATGGTGACTTATCCGTTCCACCACTAGAAAAAAAGCACGATAAGAAAATTGATGAAATCGATGAATTAATCGAAAGTTTTAATGGTCTTGTGTCAAATTTCAAAACCATTATCAAAGAAGTTGTTATGAACTCAGATCATGTGTTTCATTCGTCCAAAGTCATATCAGATGGTTCTGAGCAAGTAAGTGAATCAGTCCAACAAATCTCTGAACATATGCAAGAAATCATGACGCGTACTCATCTGCAAGTAGACAATACCTCTAAGGTAGATCAAGCAATTGCAAATATATCTAACGAATCTCAACGAATAGAAAACAAGATTAAACGTATATCAGAGATGTCAGACTCTACTACGACTCAAGCAAAAGAAGGTAATCTCGTTGTAGAACAAGCGATTACCCAAATGAACTCTATTAGCGATCATACAAATTCAACTGTAAAAGTAATCTCTAATCTAGATAATAAAGCACACGAAATCCAAGAAATTGTTTCACTAATAACAAGCTTTGCTGAACAAACAAATTTATTGGCCTTAAATGCTTCTATTGAAGCTGCTCGTGCTGGAAGTCACGGTGCAGGATTTTCAGTTGTCGCTCAAGAAGTAAGAAACCTAGCTGAAGAATCTAGAAAGGCAACGACGAACATTGCCGCACTCATAACCGAAATTAAGGAAGAAGCAGAAACTGCTGTAAGTGTAGCCACTGAAGGTAATAAATCAGTAAAGGAAGGTCTCTTATTAGTTACCAATGCTAGTGACTCTTTTACCGAAATTTCATCGTCTATTTTTGGTATTACGAATGATATCAATGAAGTTAACCAATTATCAAACGAAGTCAACAATAACATCCAAGAAATAGCTTCTACAATTGAAGAAATTAAAACAACCTCTATCCATAATTCAGAGGATGTTCAACAAGTAACTAACTCAACTGAAATACAATCAGCCACTCTACAGGAAATTGTTTCGTCAGTTCAAAACCTTGTAGAAACAGCTGAAACATTAAATAGTGAAATTAGTAGATTTAAAACAAAAGAATAAAATTAGTGTCCGTTTTCAAATAAATGTATCAATTGTGACAAAAGTCACTTTTTCTATTGTAAAAATCAGGTATTCTATATTTGTTAAGATATTCCGTATAATACTTAAGGAGAGTGAACTGTTATGGGTTTAAATTACCAATCAATTCTTGTCGCTGTTGATGGTTCTAAAGAAGCTAAACGAGCATTAGAAAAAGGTATAGATCTAGCAAAAAAAGACGAGGCGAAACTAGTAATTGCTCATGTAATTGATAGTCGTCCGATCACGATAACAGAACATTATGATACAACTTATGTAGAACAAGCAAAAGTTCAAGGTGCCGAGCTTCTTGAAGACGCTAAAAAACTTGCTCAAGAGGCTGGTATACAGGAAGTTTCAACAGACCTATCTTATGGTTCACCAAAAGACAAAATACCACATGACCTTGCCTTTAAGTATAATGCTGATTTAATTATTGCAGGTGCTACAGGGATCAATGCTGTGGAACGTTTTTTCATTGGAAGCGTTTCCGAAAATATTGCTAGACGAGCTAAATGTGATGTAATAATCGTGAGAAACCGAGACTAGTAATGATTGTGAAACCTTTGTTAGCTAAATAGAAGTGTGATCAAAATCTATCTCTTCATTTAAATTAACGTTTAAAATATAGGTAAATAGGAAATGTAACTATCATAAGGAGTGAATACTATGAGTTCAAACTACCAAACAATTCTTGCAGCTGTCGATGGATCAAACGAGGCAAAGCGAGCACTACAAAAGGCGATTGATATCGCGACAAAAGACGAAGCAAAACTTATCATTTCTTATGTAATTGACAATCGTACGACAGGTACTCTTGAACACTATGATCCTACGTTCGCAGAACAAGCGAAAAGTTTTGGCCAAGAGCTACTTGAGGAATATAAAAAAGCTGCACTTGAAGCCGGTGTATCTGAAGTCTTAACCGATATAACTTATGGCTCGCCAAAAATTCGCATCCCAAAAGATGTTGCTGAGAAATACAATGTAGACTTAATTATTGCAGGTGCTACAGGGCTCAATGCGGTGGAAAGATTTCTGATTGGAAGTGTTTCTGAAAACATCACCAGACGTGCGAACTGCGATGTATTAATTGTCCGTAATTAAAAAGTAAAAGGTTGTCTCATTTAATTCTCCAAACCAATAAACACATTTATGAATGCGTATACATAACGTATATCATTCCTATGTTTACTGGCTCAGACATCTGAGACAACCTTCCTTTTACTCTTTATTACTATTTGAACCTATAAATTTAAAATTCATTCTCTTCTGTTTCTTCTAATTCTGGATCTAATTCAACATCAAAATCCTCTATCTCCTCATCTTCAGCTTCGAACTCTGTATCAAATTCTTCTGTATCTTCATCTAATTCTGGAAATTCTTCAATTCCACCATCAACTTCTGACCCTTCATCAAAGCCATCCATGTCTGCTTCAGTTTCAAAGTCTTGCTCTTCGCCTAGTGTTGGTTCATCTACTTCGGCATCTCCACATGCCGCTAGAATTCCAATTGTTAAAATAGCAGAAGCTGCTGTAAGAAAAACTTTTTTCTTCATTTTGAAAAACCTCCTAAGAGTTACTGTTTGTTACAATGCTCATATTATCTCGATTGCAATAAGAAGTATAGAGCCTCCACTACTTTTCTATATGTATTAGATGATTTCACAATTTTTGCAAGAAGCCTTTATATTTATCACTCTCCTTTTTGAGTATTTACCCATGTTTTTGACATTCCTACCAGATTGATCTTGAAAACAGATTTGCTAATCGTTATTGTCCTTATTTCCGATTGCGTTCGCAACATCATATAATTCGAGGTTAATGTCCAAATCTTTTCCTAAAGCAAGTTTTGCTAGTTCAGCACCTAGATAAGGTCCAACGGTTAAACCTGATGCCCCTAGTCCATTTGCGACAAGAACCCCTTGATATCCTGGCAATGCACCAATAATTGGTAAATACCCTGGTGCAACAGGTCGAAATCCAACTTTTGTTTCAATAACTGTACTATCGGCTAATCCTGGTGCAACCATCAACGCCTTATCAAAAATCTCATAAAGACCACCCACAGTAACACGATGATCATATCCCATATCATTCTCATGTGTAGCTCCAGCAATAATTTTGCCACCTTCAAACGCTAAAAGGTACTGGTTCGTTGGAGGCATTACAACCGGCCAGTGATCTGTATCCATATTTGGTATTTCCAGATGAACAATTTGCGCTTTTTGTGGCTCGATGAGAAAATCAATGCCTATTGGTTTGAGTAACTCTTTTGCCCAGGCACCAGCAGTAACAATGACTTTATCAGCGACATAGTGCTTGCTACCCACCTTTACCCCAATTATATGATTCTTTTCTTGAAGGATCGCTGCATCACCATGAATCACTTTCGCACCTCTTTTTTTAGCCGCATTGATTAGAGATTGGCAAAGCGCCCTTCCATTCACACGAGCTGCTCCACTTACATGAATAGCTCCGTATTCATTTGATAGTGGTGGAAACATCTCTTGCACCTCAATAGGGGATAATCGTGTAATCTCACCAATCTCTGGTGCATCTTTGCGACGTTTTTTAACGCGTTCTTCCATCTTAGTTAATTTACTCTCATCTGAATGTAAACTAATTGCACCAACTTTTCGATATCCTGTCGCCGTTTCTCCTTCAGCTTCTAACTCTTTGATAAGGGATGGGTAATATTTCGCTCCTCCCTTTGCAAGTTGATACCATGCCTGATTTCGACGTTGGGAAAGCCACGGGCAAACAATACCAGCTGCTGCATCCGTTCCTTTTCCACTATCAGAGCGATCAACTATCGTTACATTTACACCTTCTTTTGCAAGATGATAGGCTGTCGCCGCCCCTAAAACCCCAGCTCCAACTACAATATATGTATTCACATCAAACACCTTTTCCATATAAAATTTACTCTACTCACAATTGTACAGGATAGCCTTATCAAGCTTCAATAAAGCTTAGAAAGACATAAGAACATTCTTAGAATAGTTTATTCCCTTAAAATTCACTTTCAACAAAATTCAATAAATCCCTTCAAGAGAATGCTTTCAGTTCATTATCAAGTCTTCTATCCATGTACATTATTCTCCCAATATAATAAATTTATTATTCTGAATATAAGAAAATTCATTGTTTTAAACCGAGAATTATGTAAAATGTGAGTATACATTTGTTTTTATAGAGTGAACAAAATTAAAGGAGAGACAACAATGAAATTATTAATTAAATTACTTTGTGGGATTCTAATCGGACTAATTCTAGGACTTCTTGGACCAGATTTTCTCATTCGAGGATTGGTCACAATTAAAACCCTTTTCGGTAGCTTTATTGGCTTTATTATTCCTTTTATCATTTTATTCTTTATTGCTAGTGGTGTTGCAGGATTAGGAAAAAGCTCAGGTCGTTTAGTGGGAATGACTGTTGGGACAGCCTACTTATCTACTGTTATTGCTGGATTGCTCGCGTTTGTGATTGCGATTTCGATCATTCCATTTTTATCAGCAGAGAACGGTACTATATCAGAAGCAGCAACGTTTGAGCCTTTTCTAACGATTGAAATAGCTCCACTTATGGGAGTGGTAACAGCTCTCATTACAGCATTTGTATTTGGTATTGGCGTTGCAAAAACAGAAAGTCAATGGCTGAAAAAGTTTTTTGATGAAGGAAAAGAAATCATTGAATTGGTAATCGCCAAAATCATTATTCCATTTTTACCGATATACATTGCAGCTATTTTTGCAGAATTAGCTGCTGAAGGGGAAGTTTTCGGTACACTTAAAGTGTTTGGTATCGTATTATTATTAGCGATTATTACGCACTGGGTTTGGTTAACAATACAATATACCGTTGCTGGACTAGCTTCTAAACAAAACCCATTTGTCCTTCTTAAAAACATGCTTCCGGCATATTTCACGGCTATTGGTACAATGAGTAGCGCTGCTACCATTCCAGTTACATTAAAATCGGTTAAACGTAATGAAGTAAAAGAAGACCTTGCAAACTTCGGGGTACCACTTTGTGCTACGATACACCTATCAGGTAGCGTAATTACAATCGTGATGTGTGCAATTGCTGTTATGGCCATTACTCCCGAGCTTAGCCAACCATCGTTGATTCAAATAATCCCGGTAATTCTTATGCTTGGATTAATTATGGTGGCAGCCCCTGGCGTTCCTGGAGGAGCAATTATGGCTGCATTAGGTGTTCTTACTTCGATGCTTGGCTTTAATGAAGCAGCAATTGGCTTAATGATTGCTCTCTATATGGCACAAGATAGTTTTGGTACCGCAACAAACGTTACCGGTGATGGAGCTATAAACGTGCTTATTGATCGCTTTGTAAAATCATAATAGTAAAATGAGCACCGTAAGGGTAAGCGCTAAGTACAGCGCCTACCCTTTTACTTTTTGTTTACGTATTGGGTTTTACAATCGTACTTTTTATATTTTTTCATTAGGTAAACGCCTAATCTCACTATAAACATGACATATGCCCAAACGATAGCCATTAAGATACATAAGGTAAGAGTGTACCAACTCAAAAGGAGGAATTCGCTTATGAGTCATGTTACAGGGAGCAGCTTCACATTAATTGTTGTACTTTTCATTTTATTAGTAATTGTAGGATCTGCATACGCATTTTAAGATAGACAATACCTTTGTTTTTAAAATCCCATAGACACTATTAAATATTATTAAGTTGAATAGAAAAAGCCCTACTAGAGAAAAGATTCTCTTAGTAGGGCAATTTATGTCTTTAGCTAGCTTCTTTCTCTAGAATCCCTGTTCCAATTTTTCGTTTAGGAACAGAGACTAACTTAGCCATCACAAGTGACAGACCACAAAATATGGCAAATAGTAAAAATGCATGAGTAAGTGGTATTACTTTTGCAATCATCGGACCAACAAACGCTGAAATTCCGTATGCTTGATACATGAAACCATAATTTGTTCCCATGTTTTCTATGCCATAGAAATCAGCCGTAACGGATGGAAATATTGCTAGAAAACCTCCAAAGCAAAAACCAACTAATGACACAGAAAGTAAGAAAGTCGAATAGTTCATCGCACCTGTACTCATATACAACATAACGAGCGCTGTTATTGCATACATCACCATCAAAGTATTAGTTCGACCAATACTATCTGATACTCTCCCTAACACAATTCGGCCAGCTGCATTAAATAATGCTATTACCATAACTGCATTGGCCGCTTTCTCGATATCTAAGTTCACGACATCTATCCCAATATCAACTGCAAAACTGATCACCATCAACCCTGACATACTGCCGAATAAAAACATAAACCACAACAAGTAAAATTGATAAGTTCCTAGCATCTGTTTCGGCGAAAAATTAGTCCCTACCTCTGGAATAGTTTTTGATTTTACACTAGTAATTTCTGTTGTAGGTGGATTTCTTAATAACTGTGCACCAACAACTACTAACACTAAATAAATAAAGCCAACATAGAGAAAGGTAGAAGATACTCCTACTCCCCCAATAAAAAATTCGATAATTGGCTTAAAGATTAGTCCCCCTAAGCCAAAACCAGCCACGGCCACCCCACTAATAAGGCCTCTCTTATCCGGGAACCATTTCACACATGCAGAAAGTGGACATACATAAGTCATTCCAATTCCGATACCACCGATAACTCCATAGAAAAAGTATAGTTGATAAAGAGTCGTAGCTTGACTAGCTAAAATCAGTCCAAGACCAAGTAGAAAACCACCCGCTGTCGCGACCCACCTAGGACCAATTTTATCCTGTAACCTCCCTGCAAAAATGGTTGAAAAAGCCATTACTGCAATTGTAATCGAAAACGTTACAACAACGTCCTCTAAAGCCCACCCAAACGCATCCACTAGTGGCTGGTTAAATAAACTCCACGCATAAACCGCACCTAAATTTAATTGAATGATTACTGCACCTAATACGACTAACCATCTATTCATCGTTAAACCCCCATAACATAAAAAAGAGGTTGTCTCATGAAGACCTGCCCTTAAGGAATCTTATACGGAATGACAGCGCATTCATCATATATTCGATCCTCTAGGTCAGAAATCTAGATATTGAGACAGCCTCTTTTGTACTCACATATTGTGTTTACTTAAGCAACTATTTAATCTATATTACATATCCTTTTGTTACATCGAAGGATGATCTCTTCTTCCCACGCTTATAACTAAAGCATTGAAACAAAGCTATCATGATAAACTTCGACAAACATCATTATTGTTAATCATTATAGATGTAGCACTTGTAACTGTCAATCTCAAAAACTTCCTTCACTTTCTTTTTTAAAGAAAAAAGGTAGAAGAAAGCAATAGATGATAACGATAACAAAGTCAAACATGTAAATTGCGCTCCATACATAAGTAATAATTATATACCAAGGGTTTTCAAAAAAAGCATGGTTAATAGATCCAAACCAACTATTTACGACAAAAGTGATATACGCTCCGATATCATAGTAATTTTCATGATCAATCAAATAATACCAAAAATGAATGCCTACGAACGCAACGGTATGACCACTAAAAAGCCAGAAACGATACGTAATATGAGATACTATGTCACGTTGATTGACACGTTGCTGATTTTTTCGCCTATCAAATTTCTGCTTAATAAATTCATCTAAACGTTTAAAATCAGAACTTCCTAATGTACAACCATATGTAATAAAAAGAACGATCATTATTTGAAAAAAGGAGATTTCTCCAGTGAAATAGAAATCAACTCCTCCTAGGAAAATTTGAAAAACATTAATCCCAACAATTAACAGTAACCATAATTGACTCAATCTGTCATAGCGTAACCAATAACGACTTAGTAAGAAAAAAATGACTAAGATCCAAGTAAGTACCTCTGTAATAATAAAAAACAACCAACTATGATCAAATAAATACGACACTTGATTACTCCTTTCTTTAAAGCTTGTCTTGATATCTATGAAGACATTGCACATTTCATGCAAAAACACAAAGGTTTATTATATTCATAAAAAGAAGAAATCTTCTTAAAAAATTTGTCAAAACGATTTATAATAGAGGTAGAAACACAAGTAATATGTTTGGCTTGCATAAGGGATACTATTTTATATAGTTAAGGGGGAGATGAAAGTGTTTGAAAAATTATTTTCATCAATTGGTATTGGCACTGCAAAAGTAAACACAGTACTGTTTAATCAATTAATTGAACGTGGGAAAGAAGTAAAAGGGGAAGTTCATATTTTTGGGGGAAGGGTTGAAGAGACCATTTCAGAGATTTATATTCATATCGATACAGAGTTTCATAAAGATAACGACGATATGACTGAGTTTCGCGAAATTACTGAGCCTATTCTTGAAATAAAAATTACCGAACCTATTTCCATTAAACCTCATGAAGAAAAAGTTATACCATTTTCATTTACTTTACCTTACTATACTCCTATCACATTTAGAGAACAGAAAGTTCACATTCAGACTGAGCTAGATATTAGTTATTTCAATCACCCTGTAGAAGACCACGAATTTAGGGTTCATGACCCTATCATTGATAATATTTTAAACTACTTTATGAGTCTTGGTTACCAACACGTTCCTAACAGTGGACTTTGCAGGTATAAACTACCTTCCGAAAGCAACCCAACTCATTGCTTACAAGCATTCCAATTAGTTAACGAACACGGAGAAAAAGTATATTTTGTTGGCAATGAAGTAGACTTTAATATATATGTAGATAAAAATAAGCATGTTGAACATTATCAAATTAAGCGTGATGAAGATTTGCGTAAACAACTAATTGAGTTACCAATTGCAACTTAGTTTTCCCTAACAAATGAAGGGGCTGTCTCAAAAGGTTGGTTTTTGACCTTTTGAGACAGCCCTGAAGCAATGAGCTAAGCCGTCGCAATCATTTTAAGCCTGTTATGAGTGGGTTTCTTATAACTGGCGTGTGACGAGCGTGCCATTGCCTTTCAAAAGGTTGGTTTTTGACCTTTTGAGACAGCCCCTTTATTAAGAAAATTATGCCCCCACCCTAAGCCACCTACTTATTCTTTGAACAAACTCATAAAATTGAAAACCTTCGTAAATTTATTGATTGTATCTTTTTCTCACAGCTTCCACAAGATGGATTGGTATTGCTCTTCCATCGATTAAATGATAGTAATCAGCATACCCCTTTTTTAAGTATTCCCACCTTAAATCATTGCCTGCTTTCATATATTCCGAGACATCAATTAACTTCGCCCTACCTTCATCGAGTAAAATATTCTTCAAATGAATATCTCGTGGATTTAACCCTTTACTTAACGCATATTCTCTAGCTTGATCAACATTAGTAATCACTTGTTTTGGGATATGAATTCCTCTTACCAAACATTCATATAAAGTTATTCCTTTAACGAAACTTATTACAATAAAATTAATTCCTTCTCCGTAATAACGAGGAAAAAAAGGTGATGTACTTAATTTTTTGTACACTAGTTTTTCATCATTTAATTTCTCAAGCTTGTCATTACTATAAACTTTAAAAGCTAATGTAGGCGCTAGTATAGGCTGAAATACTGCTGCGTCTGTTCCAACTCCTATACAATCTAACCCTACAGGTATATTCTTTACGCTTACTAACTCGTTCTCTTTATTGGATACAACCTCAACGCCATTTACTAAAGCAACTACTTTATCGAAGTTATTCATTTTTAAGGACCTCCTTGTATAAAAAAAACCTCCACCAATATTTGGTAAAGGTTCAACAAGGAAAGACCTTTACCTATTAAGATAAATAAAGGTCTTGCTAACAACTTTCATCGCCAACAAAGCCGAAAGTTTTCACTCTGTCATGACGACTTTGCTGTTAAAGCTACTCCCCTTTAGGGACTTATTCAATTTCATTTTCTTTATGATGAGGCAATCGAGCTGATACGTCAATTCTTTTCAAAAATGTAATTGCTGGATAATTACTTAATTATAAACGACGTTTCACTATGCCCTTCTCTAGTTTTTCTCACATCTAGAATAGCGGGGATTGCTTGCTTTAGTTCTTGAACATGTGAGATGACACCAATAATTCGACCTGATTGTTGTAGATCAATTAATGTATCTATGGCTTTGTTAAGCGATTCTTCATCTAAAGAACCAAACCCTTCATCAATGAACATTGTTTCTATTGAGACTCCACCTTGATGGGATTGAATGACATCGGCCATTCCAAGTGCAAGACTTAAAGACGCATTAAACTTTTCACCACCAGATAATGTTTTCACATCACGATTATGTCCCGTATAATGGTCGTATACATCTAAACTTAGCCCACTTTGTTTCCCTCTTTTTTCCAAACGTTCACTTCTAACTAATTGAAATTGTCCATTTGATAAACGTTTTAACCGTTCATTTGCAGCTTGAACAATCTGTTCTAAAAACTCAATCTGAAGGTAACGTTCAAACGACATTTTTCTCGAATTATCTCCTCTTACAACATCATATAGATCTTTATAGAGATAATAATTTTCTTCCTCTTCCTTGACTTGCTTATGAGTCGTTTCAATCTTCACGTAGGCTTTTTCTAACGTATATAAGTGACTTTCTACTTCAGTTAATGAGTTTCGTACTAATTCGAGACTCAATTCGAGTTGTTTAAGTTCCTCTTCTACAATAAGAAGGTTAATAGTTTTTTTTCCTTCAAGCTCTCTTTCAAGATCTTTAATTTGTTTATGTGATGACGATAAATTTGTTTTAAACGCATTTATTTCCTCTTTTAAAGCTTCGCGTTCTTTTTGTGAATATATTACTTTCTTATATTCTTCTTCTGTATCAAAGCCTGCCTCTGATAGAGCTTTTTGATAGGAAACAAATGCTTTTTCTTTCTTCTCCAAAGTTTCTTGTACTTGCCGTTGACTATTTTTCACATTCATTTCAGCAGTAATCTTACGTTCTTTTGCAACATTCAATTGCTCCTGTACATTGGCCCACACTTGTTCTAATTCATTTTTATAGCTTTTTGCATTTTTTATTTCCTCATTTAGAGTGATAATAGATTGTAAATTATCAGGAATTACTTTCAACTTTTGTTCAAGCAATGCTTCTTCTGTTTGAAAAGTTGAGCGTTTCTCACTTAATAAGTGTTCATATTTACTTTTTTCATCTTCAAGTTTCTCAATCGTCATTTCTGTTTGCTCTAGCTGTTTCTTTAATTCTAGGAGCATTGTCTGTTGGTTTCTGATATTATCTAATTCCTCTATTAATTGTACTTCTTTTTGCAATAGTTCCTTAAGACGTTCTTCTACAAGATCTATATCAACCCCTAAAGTAACTAATTCCTTTTGCTTTTCAACAAGTTGTGAGTTAATCGAACTTAATTCTATTTGTGTTGTTCGATAAGCCTCACCCACATTCTCTTTTTCTAAACGCTTTTTCTCTAATAACTCTTTTGTAGGCAATTCATGAGTTGAGAGCGCTGGAGCCGGATGCTGCTCACTTCCACAAACAGGACACGCTTCTCCATTATGCAGGTGCTGAGCTAACAAACTTGCTTGTCCTTCTATCCATAAAAACTCTAATTTCTCATACTCACCTTTAGCAATAGCAAATGCCTCTTCTGTCTCAAACACTCTAGATGTAAGATGAGTTTGCTTATCTGTTAAAGTGATAAACTCCTTAACTAGCTTAATCTTTACTTTTATATGTTGTAGTTGTTCACTTGCATCGAGAATATTGTTACTACTGCCTTCCAATGATTTAATTTCCTGAGTAATTAATACCTTTTTCTCTTTTTTCTCTTGAAGATTTAAGAGTATCGATTCCGACTTTCGCTCAAGTTGACCAACTTCATCGTTTAACGCTAGAATCGTTTGCCTTTTCGTGTCAAGCTCATTGACAATTGGCTGAAATTCCTGTAGTCTCTTGACATTTTGAACAGCCTCCTCGCGCTCTTGGCTTTTTCTCTCTTGTTCTTGATACACCGTTCTGATTTCGATTAAATTTTGTTCAACCGATTTAAGTTCGCTAACTGCCTGTTCAGATAGATTTTGGAGTCTATTAACTTCATTAGAAAAATCAGCATAATAGTTTTCACGAATTTCAATTTGGCTTGCTCTTTCTGCTAACTCAAGCCTCTCTTCCTTACTTTTAATATCTGGAAGAAGCCTTTCCAGATTGGCTTTCTCAATAAGTAGCTTCTCTAATTGTTCAAATCGTTCATTCAATGCTGCAGCTTGATGATACTTTGCCGTTTTTTGTTGAACTTGTTCCTTTTGTAATTCAAGCTGTTCTTTTTGCTTTGATACTCCTTCTTGGTAGAAATAGATTTCATCTTTTATCGCACCTAATACTTGGTGTGTATTATATGATTCTTGATTAAACACTTGTGCTAAAAGAGCGTCTTTTCGTTTTGGGATATTTTGCTCCAAGTTCTTAACATGTAAATCACGCTCTTTCTTTTCATTCTTATATAACTCCTCAGCATCTAGCCGTTTCTCATTCAACCATTCTGTCATTTGTTTAAAATGAACTGTTTTAAAAATTTTACGTAGGATCTCTTCCTTATTTTCCGTATCAGATGTCAGTAATTTACGAAACTCACCTTGTGGAAGCATCACAATTTGTCTGAACTGATCCTTTGTTAAGCCTATTATTTCTAAGATTTTTTGATTAACGTTGCCAACAGTCGGCCGATCGACTAAAAGCTTCTCTCCCCCATCAACTTTTTCATAGAGCTCATATTTGTCTCCTGTTGCAGTTTTATTCGTTCCTTTTATATGAGCCATCTGGCGAAGAACCCGGTACACTCTGCCCTTTAATTCAAATTCAAAATCAACAGTAGTATGAAGATCATCACTAGCAAACTGACTTCGTAACATTCTAGAATCATTCCGGTCTTCTCCACTCGCGTCTCCATACAAGGCATAACATATCGCATCAAAAATAGAAGTCTTTCCTGCTCCCGTCTTACCAGACACAACAAAAAGACGGTGCCCTTGTAACTGATTGAAATCTATGACCTCAGAGCTTTTATAAGGGCCGAAGGCACTAATCGTTATTTTTAATGGTTTCAAGAACGTTCACCTTCCTTTTTCAACGTCGCTTGTAGCACTTCCTGAAATACAGCTTCAGTTTCTTCTGTTGTATCTTCGTCTTTAACTTCTTTATAAAAGGCTTTAAAAAGAGACAGTTCGTCCATTTTCAACCTGCTACTTGTAGAAATTGCTTCACCTGAATTCGTTTTAGAAGACTTACGTTCTACATGTATCGCATTTGGATAAACAGTGCGAACGCGCTCCATTGGGTGAAGAACAGGGAGATCATCTAACAATTTAATAAACACATAATCTTCATCGCGTTCATGCTTTTCAATCTCTTCAATTATTCCTTCGACGGTTCGAATATTTCTTCTAGGTTCTAGCAATCTCTTTTCCACACTAACTTGTCCATCTTGATCTAACTCAACTATATAGAACCCTTTCTTATGGCGTTCCTCTGAAATAGAATATTTTAATAAAGAGCCTGAATATCGAACTTTTTCATTACCTACATGATGTGCTTGATGCAGATGGCCAAGAGCCGTGTAATGAAATGGAGCAAAGTGTTTAGCGTTAACGTGTTCTGCACCACCTATTGCCAGTGGGCGTTCTGATTCACTCGTATTCTCTTTCGGTTCCCCACCTTGTGTGACAAAAGCATGCCCAATTAGAACATGTCGAGCTTCTTTATCCATCGTCTCAGTGATTTGTTTAACAATTTCTTTCCATGCTTCATCATGTGTACGTATTGAATCATTTTGTAACTCATATCGTACTTTACTCGGTTCAGCAAATGGAACTAAATGAAAGTGAACGTCTCCATGTCGATCTTTCAAGATAACTGGATCAAAACGATTTTTAAAGGAACCAATTATATGAAAACCTGTTGATTTCATTATCTTATTACCAAAATCTAACCGTTCTGGACCATCATGATTTCCAGCAATCGCCAAAACGGGGGTATTCAATTTAATCACTAACGTTTCTAACACTTCATCTAATAAATCAATTGCTTCTGTTGGTGGAATTGCGCGATCATATATATCTCCTGCAATAATCACAGCATCTGGCCTTCCCTCTTCTACAGCTTGGATAAATTGCTCCAATACGTATCGCTGATCTTCTGTCATATACACACCTTGTACAAGTTTGCCAAGATGCCAATCCGCTGTATGGAATAATTTCAAAATATAAGCACCGTCCTTTCTTAACTACTACTATCGTAAAGAAAACCGAAAAAATTCTCTAGGAAAATCTATTACCATTAAAAAAACATGACCAAAAATTGGCCATGTTCAATTTTGTACCCACTGCTGCCGTAGGTGCATGTCCTACATGAGGAACTACAAACAACGTATTTAATTTGAAGTTACCGTGATCAATCAGTTCTACCGTATCGATCTTTATGCATTTCCAGAGATATATCTTGCAAATGTTTTGGAATTTTATTAGGCTTACCACAGTTGTTACAATACACATGGTTTGCAATCCAAAAGTACTCCCTCATGATGTGCTCTACAATTGGCTTGGGCATTCCACAATGATCACAAAACATTAGATAATCCATTGCTTACCCTCCTCCTTAGCACATTCTTACTTATTTTATATTCAATCTATGCAATTTTTGTTAAAGCATATGTCATACACTACTCTATACAATATATATATTCTTCTCTATACTTTCTTAAATTCCTTCTAAAAATCTATATGATTTTCAATTTTTAATGAACAGAAAATAAGGCTATGCACTCATACACAGCCTCGTTTTACCCTTCATGCTCGAGTTCAAGTTGAACAACGCGAGCAATATTTAGTTCATCCTCTACGATTAAAATTTTCACTTGTTCCATTTTAGTGTCCTCCCTCTAACAGGCCAATTTATTTTATCACACGAAAGAAAAAAGGAGATCAAACTTTGTAGCTTACTACATTCAGTGCAAGTTATACTCTATCACATTGAAACTTACCAAAATTTCACCCTTATACATAGTTTCCCATACCTTTGTTACATCTGTAATAAAATTGTTACTCGCTTGTTCTTTGTCTACTAGCTCCCACATGATAGAATCACTTCAGAAAGTTACATAATGAATTTTGGAGGTCAAATATATGAAAAAGAACATCGTTTCATTAGTAACAGCAGCCACTATTGTAGGTACATTAAGCTTTGGAATGAGTGCTTCTGCTGAAGAAGTCACCGTTGAAAAAGGAGATACACTATGGTCAATTGCCACTAACAATAATGTCGTACTAGAAGATTTAAAAGAATGGAATAATCTTTCTAGTAATTTAATTAGGCCAGGAGATCTTCTGCAGATCGCCAAACCAGAAAAAATCGAAAAGTACACTATAAAAGAAGGAGACACTCTTACTTCTATTGCAGCAAAATTTGACCATACTACGCCAAAAATGTTGCAAGAATGGAATGAAATTGAAGATCCAAGTCTAATTATTACCGGCCATACATTAAACATTAACATGAGTGGTGTGAGTGATGAGAAGTCTCAACCAACTACGGCCACTCATGCAGAGAAACAGGAAGAACCGAAAAAGCAGACTAACAAGAAAGAACAGCAACAACCAGAGACAAAAATAGAACAGACAACTGCAGATTCGAGTAGCAACGACAACGTCGCACAAGAACTAACAATGACTGCTACAGCCTATACTGCTTCATGTAATGGCTGTTCTGGAATTACTGCAACCGGAATAAACCTAAAAGATAATCCAGATAAAAAAGTAATATCTGTTGACCCTTCGGTTATTCCATTAGGCTCAGAAGTATATGTTGAAGGATATGGCCATGCTATTGCTGGTGATACTGGTGGTGCTATTAAAGGGAATAAAATTGACCTTTTTATACCGAACCAACAAGATGCCATTAAGTGGGGTAGACAAGAAGTAAACGTTAAAGTCCTTAATTAAATTAATCAAAAAGGGGTATGCTTGCTAACATATCCCTTTTCTTTCATATTAATCCGTATATCTTTACAATGCCCATTTCCGTATAGCCTTGGCTACACCGTGCTCAACATTTGATGTAGTCACCCAATCAGCTGCTTCTTTGACAATTGGTTGTGCATTTCCCATCGCTACTCCAACCCCTGCTTCTTTGATCATTGCTAGATCATTTAAACTATCTCCAATTGCAAGAACATTTTCCATCTTAATTCCACCAATTTTTTCACATACTGTTTTTATTGCATTCGCTTTATTGACACCAGCTGCGTTAATTTCAAGATTAGTCGGACTTGAATTGCTAATTTCCAATGCGGGGTTTTTTGTTAATTCTTCTAGAATAATCGACCTCACTTGATCATCCTTTATATCAAAGCCAAATTTTAACCATTCATGCTCAGTGAAATCCTCAGGGAACTGCTCCTTCCATATATTCCCTACAGAAGCTGCCCAGCACACTGTATCGTGTTCTTGCTTCAATTGCCACATATGTTTAATATAGTCCGTATTAAGTAACCGTCTTTCAACTAATTTCCGATCTCGATCCCAAATTTCACTACCATTTACAGTGATTAAAAAAGAACTTAAAGAAAGAGAGTCGACTAGATCATCACACGATATTCTTGTACGTCCAGTACTAATAACAACATGAACTCCTTTTTCCTCAGCTTCCTTAATAGCTTTCCGATTTTCTATTGCAATTTCATGGTGATCATTTAAGAGAGTACCATCCATATCAATAGCAATTAATTTTATTACGTTTGTTTTTGGTAATTTCATTTTCTCCTCCACATTGCTTATTTTTATTCTAGTTTACCAAATCGAATTAGTGAATGTGTATCAAAACAAAAAAATAGGGTGATTCTCCATCACCCTATCTACTGAACTATCCTCACCCAATTTGCTCTTCATCATCATTATGTAACATAGTTCGTTTATTCCTTATTAGCGTTAACTCATTTCTTTTTTCAAGAAGTTGCATATGCTCTAAAGGCATGCAACCATGCCCCTTTCCTCCAGCAAGGGTAAATTGTACACTGTTTCCAGATTTTCTAATGATTATAAGCGTTTCTGCTGAATTAAAATTTCCTTGGATCGTCTTAGAAATTTTATATTCAGCTCCTTTTTTTACTGACATTGGTATGTCTCCTTTGAACTTAGATTATGAACCAATAGCAAAAAAACAAAGAGCCTTTTATTGGAGTCTTTCTAAATTAAATGGAAATCATACACTTATTATAAAATTTCTTAAGGTATAGGTAAAAATGAAAGAGTTGGTCTTGAATCAATTAACCCCTCATCATAGGAAATATCATAAAATAATTGCAAGCCCTCTTTTTCTTTCTCAGTAAAATCAAACGTTAGATGCTCAAAATAATGTTCCCAGAAGGATAGCTCCCCTCCAAGTTTGCTACGAATATCTGCTATCATCGGCTTGTAGTTTGTTTGTTCGCTTTTTACTTTGCTATCTATTAAAGTAGCCCACAGTTTCTGTACTTGTTCTAGGTTCTGTTCTAAGTAATCATTTCGGACTGCAAATAAACCAAATGTCATTGGAAGGCCTGTCATTTCAAACCATATCGAGCATAAATCATATATATAAATGTCCTTGCTAGCTTTATCTTTCTCCTTTATCGCATCATCACCAATTACCATTGCAGCTGGATATTCTTTCAGCATCTCACTAACGTTCGGTGTGAGCTTCACATACTTATTTTCAAATTGGAAGTGCCGTTTCATAAGTATTTTTAACAAAGCAATTGAAGTAGCTGAGCTTTTCGTTAAGGCAATTGTTTCACCATTTAACTCATGAATCGGAACACTACTAAACAAGAAGATTGAATCAACATACTCAGTCGCAGATACCGATAATTGTGGAAATATCGTTAGTTCCCTATGATCACGTGCATAAGCAAACGCAGAAATGGCTGATGCATGTAACCGACCATCTGCTAATGAATGATTTAAAACTGCCGGTACATCTTTTACTAGTTTAATTGCTTCTCCTTCGATTTTCGAAGACTCTAAAAAATAATAAAACGGTAAAAAGTTCGTATAACAATTTTGACCAAATAACATTTCCATCACCTATCCTCTATATTAATAGAAAAAGAGTGACTCTTAAGAAATCACTTTCTAAAGTCACCCTTCATCTTTTGAAAATTATGGTCGAAACTCTTCTGGAATTTCATAGCCTTTTTCTTCAAAATATTTAATTGCTCCTGGATGGAACGGAAGTACTGCTCCTTCTGTTGCTGTATCTAGTGTAATTTCATCCATAGATGCATGAACATCTTTCCATTCATCACGATTTTCAAATATTGTAGAAACTAGCTCGTAAATTTCATCATCCGAAAACGTATCATAGTTTGTGTACATATATACTCTACTAGTAGCTGTATTTACAGAATCTACTCCTTCATAAATACTATCTTCTACCTCAGCTTTAGTGTAATAAGGATATTCTTCATAAAACCCATCATCTTCTACACCAATCATCCGTACATCTGTTGAACTTAAAAGATCCCTTATAGGAGCAGAATTAAGAGGATGTGTACTAATAAATCCATCAATTGTGCCATCACGTAAAGCTTCTACCATTTCATTATCAGAAATAAATTCAGCTTGAATATCATCAAATGTTAATCCATGATATTCTAACACACGACGTGAAGTAGTCTCTCCTCCACTTCCTGGGGCACCTACACCTATACGTTTCCCTTCAAAGTCTTCAATTTTCTCTACATCACTATCTGCATTAACAAAAATTTGAACCCAACCAGAAACTGTTCCAAATAAAGAACGTATTTCTTTGTATTCAAGTCCCTCATACTCATCTAGTCCATTATAAGCAAAAAATGCAACTTCATTTTGAGAAATAGCCCATGCTACACGCTCATTCATAAGCTCTCGAATATTAGCAACTGACCCTTCTGTTGCTTGGCCATTTACTGTATAACCTGTGTGATTAGAGATCGTTTGTCCCATTCCGACCCCCATAGGATACAAAGCTCCTCCTGTTCCAGCTGTTGCAATTGAGAACGATTTAGGCCCAACCGCCTCCGAACTTTCACTTCCTTGCTCTTCTTGAACTCCATCATCGCCAGTTGGTTCTTCTACTTCATTACCTGTTTCAGAACCACCGCATGCCGCTAATAGTAGCAACATACATACTACTATCATAGAATAAAACTTTTTCATCTTTCTCCCCCTTATAAATTTATAATATGTACTCACAGAAAACGTTTACAAAAGGTATACTAACGAGTTATTAACTCTAGTGAAAATTTATAAGCGTACTCTGTTTCTTGAATTATAGTAGAGCAAATCTAAAAAATCAACGTAATTCTGAAAATTTTAAATTAGAGGAATAATATGTTGACTTCTTCTCTCTTCATTACTATTCTAGAATTAGGTTTTTTGGAGTTTTTTGGATAACAACAAGAAATGGAGTGATAATATTTGCAACAACTAACCACAGATGTTTTAGTCATTGGGGGAGGCTGTGCTGGCCTGCGAGCAGCCATATCTGCTAAAGAAAAAGGAGTCGAAGTTTGCCTGCTTTCTAATAGCAAAATTGGAGGAGGAAGTGCGACTGCTTTTCTTGATAAATTAGTAGAATTTACAGCTATAGGCGTTATGATTTCTGAAGAAGACCGAGAAGATTATAAACAAGATTTACTTGATTTTGGACATCGCATTCCAAAATCAGAACTAATTGATCGCTTTGTTGAAAGTACACCTTCACAACTTCAATACCTTAAAGAAATCGGAATGACATTTGCTGAAAAATCGTACATGTTGCCAAGTCATCGAAAACCTAGAATTCTAAAGGCTAATGGTGAATTTGGGGTGGATTTACTGCTTAGGATGAAAGAAATTGCTTTAGAAAAGGGTGTTAAAATCATAGAAAACGCTTCCATGTATTACATTGCAAAGAACTCTTTTCCTTCTTTGGCAAAAGCAATTAAGAAGAATTCCTATCAAGATAATCAGCGAGAATTACAAGACATTGACATTCACTTTCGAAGCTTGATTATCGCCAGTGGTGGTGCTGGACAAATGTATTCTCTTAGTACAAACCCGATTGGTGCTACAGGGGACGGAACAGGTTTTGCAGCGAAGTTAGGTGCTGACATTTCAAATCTGGAGTTTATCCATTATTTGCCATTAATGATAAAGCCAATTCACGGCTTCTATCTAGTGAGCAGGATCTCAACGCAAGGAATCTTCTTTAACACCAAAAATGAAGTGTTTCAACCACAACTACCACCTGAGACTGATTCAATGGCAGAATCAGAGAAACAAGGCTATTTACTCCTTCAAGTCTGCAAATGGATTGAGAAGCAAATTTTAGAAGGAAAAGCTACAGAGGATAATGGGGTTTTTTGGGACGGCCGTCATATTATTGATGAAATTAAAGAGAGAGTCCCTAATAGTTATGATAAATTATTACAGCAAGGTGTTGACCTTAGTAAAGACATCATTGAAGTAAGTATTGGCTGTCATCAAATGATGGGTGGCATCTTAATCGATCAAAACTCAGCATCCTCAGTCCCAGGTTTATATGCTGCTGGTGAAGCTACGGCTGGTTTTCAAGGTGCTGAGCGACTAATGGGAACCGGTGTCATGGATGGATTAGTTTTTGGAAATATCGCTGGAGAGCAAGCTGCAGCATATGCTAAAAACACCCGAACTCCTCAATCTGTCATAACACCTGAAACAAATATTACAGATGATCATATCTCTTTAGAAAAACTTAGAGATATTAGAGAAAATTCACGTGCAACTATGGATAAAATTCTCATAACAAAAGATCAAACTCGCTTAGAGAAAGCTTTACATACTGTTGTTCAACTTAAAGGCTTGTTAGCAGACTACAAGGTGATTGAGTTACCACTTGAGTCACGAGTACCATTTGCCAAAACAGAAAACATGCTACTTACAGCAGAGGCTCATATTAGACTTTCACTTAAGCGAAAGGAAAGCCGTGGTAGTTTTCAAAGACTAGATTATCCAGATAAAGACAGATCATATGAACATCCGATTATATTAAACTCGGCAACCATTGAATAATTCTAAGCGTTTTAAAAACAAATTCATAGAAGTCATCTATAAACGTTCATTTACAAGTAATTTCTTCTTTAAAAAAAGTGAAAGGAGCTCTTTCCTAGTAATGATTTAACACTAGAAGTTGTAGAAGGAAGAGCTCTCTTTTTATTTAGGAGAAAGATAAAGTTCATTTCATAAAAACTAGAAGGAGGAATTACATTGAAGGTACGATGGCGAGAAAGAGTAATATTTATATTAGCTTTACTACTAGCTGGCTTTCACATTTATACAGCAGTCTTTGGACTATTAACCCCAATGTTACAAAGAGGGATACACGTAGGAGGCGTTTTACTGCTAGCAATTCTTATGTTCCCTTATGCAATTAAAGGATTTAAAGGAAAGCTTCTTAACGGAGTATTGTTTTTTGTTACACTCGTTGCTGTTATTTATTTCTTACTTGGTTTATCCCCGACATCTATTTCACAAAGAGGTATACTTGGGCCAACTGATATAGAAATTTGGTTAGGAATTTTCTTTATCGTCTTACTTCTTGAAATCACTAGGAAAACAGTTGGATGGGGCATATTCTGGGTTGCTTGCTTTTTTATTGTCTATGCCTTTTTTGGTCAATATTTCCCGGGAGCGTTTAAACATGCCGGGATGGATGTTTACGGTTTCTCCAGCTTTTTAGTATGGACAACTGAAGGTATTTTTGGTCTTCCCATTGCTGTAGCAGCGACGTTTATCATCTTATTCATTATGTTTGGGTCTTTGTTAAACCAGTTAGGTGCTGGAGAATTTTTCATTAAACTGGCTCACTCATTAACCGGGAGAATTCGTGGAGGTCCTGCCCAAACTTCCATTCTAGGTAGCTCAATAATGGGATCTATATCAGGTAGTGCTGTCAGTAATGTAGTAACTACAGGGAACTTTACGATTCCATTAATGAAAAAGACAGGATACAGCAAAACTTATGCTGGTGCAGTAGAAGCTGTAGCATCTACTGGTGGACAAATTATGCCCCCTGTAATGGGAGCTGCCGCGTTTGTTATGGCTGATGTCATGGGTGTTCCTTATGCATCGATCGTCCTTGCCGCCTTAATCCCGGCAATTCTTTTTTACTTTTCGTTATCCTCTACTCTTTATCTTGAAGCGAGGAAATTAGACTTAAAACCTTTACCGAAAGATCAAATCCCTAAATTAAGAACATTTTTAGGTAAAGAATGGTATTTTGTTATTCCATTGCTTGCGCTTATTTGGTTCATGATGTTCTTACAATTATCAGCAATGCGTTCTGCTCTTTTTACGATTTGTGTTACGGTTATTATCTTTTTCCTTGTACGTCTCATTAAGGAACGTCGTTTCCCACTAAAGGAAATTTTAATTGCGTTTAGTGATGGCGTGAAAATGATCGTTCCAGTTACGGCGGCATGTGCTACAGCAGGGATATTAATTGGAATTCTAAGTTACACAGGGGTTGGAGTTCTTTTTTCACAATTGGTTATTAGCTTTGCCGGTGGGAATGTGCTTTTAGCTTTATTCTTTACGATGATTGCATGCTTAATTTTAGGAATGGGCTTGCCAACAACTGCAGCCTATATTGTTACAGCTGTCCTTGGAGCTCCAGCGTTAGTTCAATTAGGTGTACCACTAGTTGCTGCTCACTTTTTTATTTTCTATTTTGCCATCCTTTCCTTTATTACTCCACCAGTTGCAATAGCGTCTTATGCAGCAAGTGGAATTTCTGGTGGGAATGCAATGAAAACAGGAATTCTGTCCTGGAAAATAGGAATAGCTGGTTACATTGTTCCATATATGTTTGTCTTTAATCCTGTATTACTTGGACAAGAAAGCAATATAGCACTGACAATCTATTCATTCTTAACAGCGATTATTGGGATTATCGCCCTTTCGATCTCAATCAGTGGCTGGGCATTTACGCACACTTCTGTGTTTGAGCGCTTATTATGCTTCGCTTCCGCTTTTGCGTTAATCTATTCAAGCTTATGGACAGACGTTATTGGGATCATTCTTTTCTCTATACCTCTAATCTATAATTATCTAAAAGGGCGTAAGAATAAAACGATGCCGTTTGAGCCTAATGTAAATGTATAAAAAACTTAGAGGGTGACTTTAACAAAGAGAGTCACTCTCTTCTCTTTTCTGTTTAACCAAAGGAGATTTTTCAGATGAATTACCTTATTACCACATTAAAAAAGTCGCTTTTTACATTGATTCTGCTTATCTGTTTACTGACGATTATAAATGGATTCGTCCAAAATAATTTGATAAGTGGAACCATTGCTCTCTTTTCAATCATGCTATTTTTATATGCAATCACTCAAGTTCTAAAAACGACCCGGATTGTTGTAATCACTCTCACGTTATTGGGGGTTGCAATCGTCCTAATTGATCAACATTCTTTTACAATGATGATTGATCATATTACACTTAATATCCCAATACTGACACTTTTGTTTCTTATTCCTTTACTATCTATTCCTTTTAAAGTCGAGGGCATCTTTGACACCGTAAAATTATTTATTCGGAAAAACAAACAAAAAAACATGTCCGTATTTACAGCTATGACGTCCTTTATATTTATTGCAGGCCCTGTCTTAAATTTAGGGACAATTCGATTCCTTCATGAAATGATCGAAGATTTAGCAATTCGAAAAATTGTGCTTACAAAAGTATATCTTTATGGATTTTGTGCCATTATTTTTTGGTCGCCTTATTTTGCTTCCGTTATCCTTGCACTTCATTATTTCCCAATACAAATTGGGGATTATTTGTTATTAGGCTTTAGTTTTGGACTTTTTACGTTTCTATCTGCCAACCTTTTATTCTACATTTGGCTTAAAAGAACCAAACTTTCTACAATCTTTACAACTAGCTCAGATGTTGATCCCTTCGATAAAAAATCAAAATTAGATAAATCTCGATTAGTTGGCTTTGTACTGATCATTTTTTTTCTCATCATTAGTATTATGCTTTTAGAAAAGTGGACTGGTTGGCGTATAACAAATATTATTAGCTTATCATCCATCGTTTTTTTCCTTACCTATCTTCTTTTCGCACTAAGAAAAATAGATCTCATTCAGGGAGAATGGGGAGCCTATAAGTACAAATTAACAAATTCGATGAATAATGAGATAGTTTTATTTATCGGAGCGGGGCTTTTTGGTGGGGCTTTTTCGCATACAGCGATTGCTGAAGCATTATCTAATATTTTTATACTTATGATTAACTATTCTTTTATCCTATTTAGTGGTGTTATTATTTTGTTAGTTGTACTTTTATCTAGCATTGGTGTACACCAATTAATTGCAGTACCAATTTTAGCAGTTCAATTTCAGCCAATAATCGCAATTGTACCACCTGAATTATTAGCTTTTCTATTGATTTTATCTTGGGCTGTCTCAACAGTGTTAAGCCCTCTTAATGCCTTTAATTTAATGGTGGGAAGTTTGGTAAGCCGGTCAAGTTTGACAGTCGGACTAAGGTGGAATTGGACTTTTGCAGTATTTCTATTTCTCGCTGGAATGATTGTGATAAATTGCCTGTTTTATTTTGGTTAGTGATTCTACTATTTATTTGATAAAAAGACTTAGCAAATACCTGCTAAGTCTTTTTATAGGGCGTTTAGATTAAGTTTTACTAAGGGAACAACAAAAATTCATTCCAACAAACCGTACTTCTTTTTAAATCTAGTCAAGATCTTCATCCATACTCCTCCAAACATTAACAGAAAGAGTACATTGGAAATAGCATGCATGGAATCAAATAATGCACTCCCTACAAAGTAAGAGATCAATAGTGTTATATCAAGCAACCCCTCTTGTCCTCCTAAGGCCAGTAACCCCCACAAATTCATTATCCAACCGAATAAGAATCCCCAAACGATTGCAAAGAGCACTTTCCCCCACGTCTTATTCATAAAAGGACGATCTCTTAAAAAACCTGCTGAGAAACCGACTAATCCCCAAGCAATCATATGCCATGGTGTCCAAGGTCCTTGACCTAAAATCATATTGGATGAAAGGGCAGCAACCACGCCCACAATTAACCCACTTTCAGCACCAAAAACAAAACCGGCCATCATGATCACAAATGTTGTCGGTTGTACACTGGGAATACTCGCAAAAGGGATACGGCTAACGGCAGCTATCGCAGCTAGCACTGCTAAAAGTACAATTTCACGCGCTTCAATTGATTTATTCTCGAATCGAACAAGAAAAAGGAGAATCGCTACAAAAACTAATCCAAAACTTATCCATAAATAATAATCAACCAACCAAACGGTAAAGAACGTGAGGAGTACCAAAAGAGAAACTAGGATAATTATTTTTATTCTATTGGAGGCTTGCACGCTGAAACTGCCTCCTCAAACGTGATAATATTATTTGAGGAACCTCTAAACAACCGTTGAATCATTGTTGTATAAAAGAAATTTCCTTTAAAAAACAATTTTGGCTCTGCCTCAGATGTAATATTCCCTTGAAACATCATCCCACATTTACTTGCATATTTTCCTGAAAACTCTACATCGTGAGTTGTCATCAATATTGTCATACCTTCTTGCTGTAGCTTCGTTATAATTATCGCTAATTGTTCTTTTGAAACTGGATCTAACCCTTTTGTCGGTTCATCTAGTATTAAAATTTGAGGTTTTCTTATTAGCAAACAAGCTAGTGCTGCTTTTTGCAATTCTCCTCCACTAAGATCATATGGATGCTTGTCTAATAGATGAGTAATACCTAGCTTATCTAATAGTTTGGAAACGTCCTTCTCATTTTTAATACCCCACAATTCCATTGTTTTATAAAGTTCTTTCCCAATTGTATCTTCTATAAAAAACAATTTAGGGTTTTGGGGCAAGTATCCAACTTTTTGCGCAAGTTCTTTCTTACTCCATGATTTCAAAAGTTTACCTTGAACATGAATCTTCCCTTTTTGTGGTTTCACTATCCCACAAAGCAGCTTGAGCAAAGTTGACTTCCCTGACCCATTTCCACCAAGCAGAGCGTAGATTTCACCTTTTTGCAATGAAAAATTTAATTCCTTTAAGATAACCGAGCTTTCTTTTCCATATTGAAAAAAGAGTTCTTTTACACGGATGAGTTCACTAGAAGCCCGACTATTTTCATGTTGATCATTATTATCTGTTAAGATAAATTCCTTCTCTATAAAATGTTTCCTTCCTTCTTTAACAGTTAACGGTAATTCTAAAGACTGCTCATCGTTTATTGTTAGGAAAAGAGACGGTATCGATGGAACATATCGTTTATTAGGTGAGTTCCAAATTGATTTCATAACTTGTTTCGGTGAGCCCTCTTCAATAACTTTCCCATTCTCCATCATAATTAGTTTGTCAGCAACGGCTACAGCCTCCTCAAGACGGTGTTCAGCCATAATGATAGTCATTCCAAACTCTTCATTTAGACGTACGATCATATCAAGAAACTCTCTTGCACTAACTGGATCTAATTGCGCTGTAGGTTCATCAAGCAATAATACACTTGGTTGCATTAACAACACTGATGCAAGGTTTAATTGCTGCTTCTGTCCTCCAGAAAGCTCATGAATTTTCCGATTAAGGATCGCTTCAGCTCCAAAAAAGTGGACGATTTCTGCGACTCGATTTCGCATCTCAGTTGTCTCTAGACCGAAATTCTCCAGACCGAAAACAAGCTCATGGAGCACTTCTTCTGCGACTACTTGATTTTCTGGATCTTGAAAGACAAAACCAATTTCTCCTGTTGTTTCTGTTATTTCTTTCATGGACCTTTCTTGAAATAGAATCTCTCCTGTTAGCTCGCCATGTGGTTTTATTTCATTTTTTAATAAGCGTAAAAGCGTACTTTTCCCACACCCCGATGACCCGAAAAGCACGACAAATTGTCCTTTTTCCACTTTTAAAGAAAGTCGGGAAAGCGCAGGGACAGAAGCTTCTGGATACGTAAACATTACATTTTTGCATTCAATATATGCCATTTAATATATCCTCCCCCTTCAACAATTAGTGGAATAGACAAAAATAATAAAAATGCCCCCAAAATAGTAATTTCAATCGGAGACATCCAGATTGAATCCATTACTGGATAAATCGTAAGTTGACCTAAACCCAGGAGACGTCCGAGAACTACAAAACAAATGACTCCAAGTTGAAGTGCAAACAACCATTTATCTGTACTCTTAAGATAATAGTGATCATATGTACTACGATTTCTTTGACCATACCCTCTTGCTTTCATTGAATCGGCTGTTTGAATAGCTTCTTCGAGAGAATAGGTAAGCAATACTTGCACGTACAGCAAACCGTTTTTAGTTTTCTCTCGCCACTTACCTTGGGTAATAGAAATGCCTTTGCTTTGCTGTATAGCAGAGATTTGATCTAAGCGTCTTTTCATTAATGGAATAAAGCGTAATGTTAGCATTAATAACATTGCGAACTGTGGTAAAAATTTAGAAAATAAAAACAGAAGTTTATTCGGTGTCATTACTTCATTGTAAGAGACAAATAAAGCAATAATACTCATGATTGTTAGTGCAGTCATGGCACCATAGATGATTGCCTCAAGGGTAAACCGATTACCCAATATCTCAAATAGAACAAATCGACCTCTTTCATTAAAAAGAGGGGTTAATACAAGTATAAACAATCCACTTGATACTATTAAAAAAAGCCAGTTCTTAAGTGTCCTGCAGCGATCTTGAACACAATGGATCACGATAATCACGATAAAAGCAAAACTCAAACTAATTGGATGCTGCATCATCATAATTAGGAACATAGCACCAATATAATAAAAAAAAGTAACAAATGGATGGTAATCCTGAAAACGATGAACCATTGCTTAATTCCCCGTATAATCTTCTGTGTACTGCCATTCAATCTGATCGCCATCTTTTACTGTCAACGCACCTACACTTCTTGATATTTCAGATCCATTTACTTTTGCAACCCAACCACTATTTGGTCCATAATCAAACTCATATACGTTATCAATTCCAGCTACATACGCTGTTGCTCCTCGCCCTCTATAATCAACGTAAATATCACTATTATTAGCTTCTTTCATCAATACATCCAATACAGTATCATCATCTTTAATCGTTACCTTTGTTTGATCAATAAGTAATCCAACATCGCTTGGTCCCATTACATTTATGGTTACTTGCTTGATTTCTGAATCATTTCTTAGCCCATCATTTTCATTTGACTCTTTATATTCACAACCGATCAAGCTAATAGTGAGAACCATTAAAATGACTAGAGCTATGTAATTTCCTCTGGTATTCTTCATTTTATCCTCCTTAAAAAGGAAACTCCCCTGTTCGATACAAGAGAGTCAACTCATCTATATTCTCAATTGATTTTTTACATAGCCTGTCGTCTCGTTTTAATATAGATTGCTACACCTATTATTAAAATAACAATAACTATGCTATAAATAATCAGATTTAAGCTACTATTATTTGTCTCTGTATCAGCAGGAACATCTAAATTATAAAATGCTCCCTCATCATTAAGGAATAGTTGATAAGCAACCATTCCCTGTAACGCCTGTCCCGTAGTAAAGAGATCACTTGACTCTTCTAGCTGCCAAGCAAAACCACCGTCTTCAATTTGAAAGTTTAACAGGAAATCCACTAGACCGACATCATCAGTAGTAAAAGGGGCGTTATTAGCATCTATCTCTAAAGAAGATAATGCAATAATTACTTGTGCTGCCGTTGAACTATTGTCAATTGATGAGGCTTGTTCTATTAGATAATCGACGCCCTTTTGTACGAAGTTATCCAAACCATCTACGTTGACATTATATTCGGAAATAACTTCACCACCTACTACATAAGGAGCTAATGCCGTTAATACCATGGCTGTTGTATCGGTGTCACTTGTCGAACTTTTATTCCATGCCCAGCCACCATCTTCATTTTGGTTTTCAATTAAATGGTCAACTAATCTTTGTCTTGTCCACTCTGCATTTTGCGGGACCTCAAATTGCGCACTATCTAATGCTATAAGCCCATAAATAACGCCATTTAACCCTTGTTCTGCAACATCTCCATTATAGATTTTTTCTACAAAGTTATGCCCTTCAAAGTTTGTTGGGTCTCCTCCAGCTGCTAAAATGCCTAAAGTATAACGCTGATAATCTGTACTATTTGGAAATGTTCCATTTGTCTCTTCTGTAACCATTTTTACATCCTCTAAGTAACTTACAGGAATTGATTCACCTGCTTGCTTTAATGCGACAGCCTCCCATTCACCAATTTGATTGTTTAGTACATATTGTACTGCCAAATCAATGTACACCTTCAATTCATCATGTCGAGAGCTTATCACATCTTCTTTATCAGTTTCTTCAGGCGTTACGTCATCTAATGATTCATAAATAAAAGATATTTCATCTCCATTTTCAAGCTGATAATCACCAACTCCGACAGAGGCCGGTTCCCCGTTCACATGAAAAGCCCAGTAATTTGAATCATCAGCCTTTAACCCACCAATACCTTGAATCATAGGACCCCATTGTTCATTCATTTCAAAATCAATATTTTCTACTATTACCTTTAATAAATCAAAAGCATTTGCTTCATCAATATAGGAAGTACTAATTGGTTCTACTATCGTTCCTTCATTTCCAATTACTTCAATTGAAGCCATCGGTAATTCTACTTCCCAATCAAGATAATTATAAGTTAAGTGATCCTCTTCTTGAACGACATAACTATCAGATCCTACCGGTGCACTAATACCATTAATGAAGAAAGCCCAAAAAAATGTTCCCTCGGCTTCTAACCCTTTAATCCCAGTAATCATTTTCCCCATAGAGGGATCATCGGTAAATTGCACATTCTCTTCTCCAATTGTATTTACTAGGACATCAAATGCTGTATCTCCTTCATCAAACGTAAAATCAGCAGTATCTAGTAATACTTCATCCTCATCTACAACTGTGATCGTTTCACTATTCGCAGTACTTGCTAACGTCTTAGTTGAAATCCCTGTTAAGATCAAAACAAATACTAACAGAAATCGCATATGTAAATTAATAAATCGGTTCATTCTCTCTCTCCCTTAATTTTTCATAAAATTTCGCCATAAAAAAAACCCCTATAGAGGAGAGTTAGAAAAAAGTTAAGAGGAAATGCTATAACATCATAACCGTCTTAACACCCATCTATCCTCGTAGAAAATGGTGGTATAAAATAGGCAGGTTTCCTGGCTCATGATCATAGCTTCCTATGCCTTCCCATCTATAGACAGTGACATTTATAGGTTGCTCCCATTTACAGTGGCGGGACCGCGTTGGCTTTTCACCAACTTCCCTATTAAGCGAGTACCATCTTCAAAAAACATTAAGACAGCACTAGCACCTAAATTACTTATATATTTTTATGTCGACATAATTATACAAAACATTCGAACCTTTGTATATATATATTTGCTAGAAAACAAGCTATGGGGTCTGACCCTTACCCCCTAGGGGTAAGGGTCAGACCCCACTTTACTGAACTAAATTGAGTTATCAGCGTTAATATATCCGGTTCCATAAATATTTGGATCTCTTTCTGTCCATAGGTCAGTCCCATTACGCAAACGCTCTTTCACTTCAGTTGGTGATAGCTCAGGATGTTGTTCTAACATAAGTGCTATGATTCCTGCACAAATAGGCGTAGCCATCGAAGTACCTGATAAAATTAAATAGTCTGAGTCAACTCTACTTCCTTTCATTAACTTATCTAAATATGATTTAGGTGAACGTAATGAAACAATGTTTACACCAGGAGACAATAAGTCGGGTTTTTCTACACCATATATTGTCGGCCCTCTGCTCGAAAAACTTGCTACGTCATCATCACTACGGTCTGGAGTATTGTTATCATCCAATGCACCTACCGTAATCACTTGTTGACTAACTCCAGGACTCGCTATCGTTTGTGGTTCAGGCCCCTCATTTCCAGCAGCGACACAAACAACAATACCACTCTGCCACGCCTGCTCAACCATTCGAACCATAGGATCATCCCTTTCATTCTCATAACCAAGTGCCGAAGCACCTAACGAGAGATTCATAATATGAATCGGTTGATCCGGATTGGTATCATTATAATGGATACACCATTGTATCCCTTGCATGACCGTCTCTAGAGAGCCAGATCCTAACTTATCGAGGACCTTGACACCAATAACATTTGCTTCAGGAGCCGGTCCTCGATATTGACCTGAAGAGGAAACTCCATTTCCAACAGCGTCTCCCGCACAGTGGGTGCCATGACCATTGTCATCGTAAGGATCCGTTCTTTGATTAATAAAATCAACAAAACCAATCAATCTATCAGCGAGGTCATGGTGAGGATAAATCCCTGTATCAATAATCGCAACTGTAACGCCTCTTCCCGTCAATTCAATCTCATTTCTTACCACGCTTCTTGCATTCGCTGCTGTAACAGCTGTATCAAGTAATGCATGTACCTCGCGATCCAATGAAATCCTTTTTATCCGAGGACATGAAACCAACAACTCTTCCAAAGCAGCAGGGGTAAGATCAGCACTACAGCAAGAAATACTTGAGAATTCATTTCGCATTCTACAGCCCATGTGCTTATTAAATACACTGTTCATATCAAGAGAGCTCTCTTTGAAGTACCCTTCCTCAACCTCAATAATCACCCTCATTTTTCGTGTCTTTTTTAGTATCGCCTCAAATGGCTTATGCAAAAAACATGGTGTCCACTTAAAAGGTTTATAGAAATGCAAAACCTTATCACGTAGTGGCTTATCTAACTTATGCGAATAGGTTCTTACCATTTGTACCATTTGTAAACCAAACATCTCTTTCAAACCTCCTTTGCTTAAGCTCTTATAATCTATGAGACTTAACGGAGGTTTGCAGCGATTCTTGTCCCTATCCCTAGTAAAATATGCTCCTACCTTTGTGTTTCTACAAATACTAATAAAAATTAGCCTCATTTCCTCTAAAGACGATTTATTAAATTAAAAGAGGTGCCCCTTATGGAACACCTCCTAAAATTCATATGTTAGACGCCTTCATACGCTAAACGATATACCTCAACTAACTCGCTAACTAATGGTAGTTTAGGATTAGCTGTTGTACACTGATCTTCAAAAGCACGATCTGCAAGGAATTCTAATTTGCTTTCAAACACTTTTTTCTCAATACCATTTTCTTTAATGCTCATAGGAATGTTCATTTCATTTGCTAGTTTAATAATTGCTTGAACAAGACTTTCTACCCCTTCTTCTGTGTTTTTTGCAGGTAAGCCTAGTATTCTAGCAATTTCAGCATAGCGCTTGTCTGCGATAAAATGCTCATATTTAGGAAATGCAACAAATTTCACTGGTTTTTTTGCATTATATCGAATGACATGAGGCATCAAAATCGCGTTAGATCGTCCGTGTGCAATATGAAACTCGGCTCCTAACTTGTGTGCCAAACTATGGTTAATGCCTAGGAATGCGTTCGCAAAAGCCATACCTGCAATCGTTGAAGCGTTATGCACTTTTTCACGTGCTACTTCATCATTTCCATCTCGATAAGCCCTAGGCAAGTACTCAAAGATTAATTGAATTGCTTTGATTGCAAGAGCGTCCGTATAATCATTTGCCATATTCGAAACATAGGCTTCAATCGCATGTGTCAACACATCCATTCCAGTATCTGCCGTCACATTTTTAGGAACTGTCATGACAAATTGTGGATCAATAATCGCCACATCTGGAGTTAATTCATAATCAGCTAACGGATATTTAATGTTCTGGTTTTTGTCCGTGATAACAGCAAAAGAGGTCACTTCAGATCCCGTTCCTGACGTTGTAGGAATGGCAACGAATTGTGCTTTCCCTCCTAACTTTGGATATTTAAATACACGCTTACGAATATCTAAGAATTTTTGCTTTAAGCCGTTAAAATCTGTATCTGGATGCTCGTAAAATAGCCACATTCCTTTAGCTGCATCCATTGCAGATCCACCTCCTAGAGCAATAATGCAGTCCGGTTTAAAGCTCCTCATCATTTCGGTACCTTTTTCTACTGTTTCAATAGATGGGTCAGGTTCAACTTCAGAGAAGATCTCGCAATGGACATAGTCTGGTCTATTTCGTAGATAATGTAATACTTTATCTACGTATCCTAGTTTAACCATACCTTGGTCGGTAACGATGAATGCTTTTGTGATATTAGGCATCTTTGCTAAGTATTGTGTTGAATGTTTCTCAAAGAATACTTTCGGTGGAATTTTAAACCATTGCATATTCGTATTTCTTTTTGCTACTTTTTTGATATTCATCAAATTTATTGTTCCTACATTTGTAGAGACAGAATTTTTCCCGTAAGAGCCACATCCTAATGTAAGTGATGGCAAAAATGCATTATATATATCCCCTATCGCCCCCTGAGATGATGGAGCATTAACAATGAGCCTGCAAGCTTTCATCTGCATCCCAAATTGTTTGATCACTTTTTCATTATTCGTATGAATGACAGCAGAATGACCGAGCCCACCAAATTCTAATATTTCTTCGGCACGCCTCAACCCTTCTTCGCTTGAGCAAACACGGTAACATGCAAGCACCGGGCTAAGTTTTTCTCTAGATAGTGGGTGCTGTGGACCAACTCCACTAAGTTCAGCTAACAAAATTTTGGTCTCATTAGGGACTCTTACACCAGCTAGATTGGCAATATAAGCAGCTGATTTTCCAACAATGTCTGCATTGACTGCACACGTTGTTTCGTTTATAACAAGTCTTTCTACTTTTGCTCTTTCCTCTTCATTCAAAAAGTAACAATTATTATCGATCAACTCTTTTTTTACATGATCATAAATTTCATCATCAATAATCACGGCTTGTTCAGATGCACAAATCATTCCGTTATCAAAGGTTTTAGAAAGGATCAAATCATTGACTGCCCGTTTGAGATTTGCCGTTTTTTCAATATAACAAGGAACATTCCCTGGACCAACTCCTAACGCTGGTTTTCCTGTACTATAAGCAGATTTCACCATCCCCGCACCTCCTGTCGCTAAGACTAACGCCGTGCCATCATGATTCATCAAGGCCTTGGTTGCGTCAATTGACGGGGTTTCAATCCATTGGATACAATGTTCAGGTGCACCTGCTAAAATGGCTGCATCTCGTACAAGTCGTGCTGCTTCACTACTGCTTTTTTGTGCAGAAGGATGAAAAGCAAAAATAATTGGATTCCTCGTTTTTATCGAAATAAGAGCTTTAAACATCGTTGTAGAGGTTGGATTCGTAACAGGTGTTACCCCTGCAACAACTCCAACAGGTTCTGCAATTTCAATTAGACCACCATGTTCATCTTCAGAAATGATCCCAACTGTTTTATCGTATTTTATATTGTGATAAACGTATTCTGTTGAGAATAAATTTTTAATAATCTTATCCTCATATACTCCACGTTGTGTTTCATCAAAAGCTAGTTTCGCTAGTGTCATATGGTGTTCAACCCCAGCGAGAGCCATTCTCTTTACAATTTCATCGACTTGCGCTTGATCCAACTTTAAGAACTCCATTAACGCCTGCTGGCCATTTTGAACCAATTGATCTACCATTGTTACAATTTCTTTTTTTTCAATCATTTCCTTTTGATCTACAACCATGTTAAAACCCTCCTAAATGTGAAATTCCTCTTTGTTATTTTTAAAAAACTATGTACATACAGGATTTCGAGGAATTTTTGTAATAGAGATGTCGGCAATCATTCTTGTACCTTTTTGAATAATACAAACATAGTTTACTGTCCAGATGTAAGAAGGGATCTCTTCATCACCTTCAAACATCATTGATTCAAATTCATCCTGTACGAACTCCTCAAATACTGCTTGTGTATATGTATCAGTATCAGTAGAGAAATCTCTCCATTCACATAAAATCATCAGTATCCCCTCGCATCCATCGATTAGTTTGTGAATAATTTCACATGATAATCCAAAAAAATATTTTCTTACTGTTGGTTATCCATTCTTCAAACTTAAAATTTGTAACCCCCCCTTCTATCTTCCGTTTTTATTATAACATCACCTTATAGAAATCACTTGTGAAATATTGAACAATCTATGAAATACACTTTTATAGGCTTCTGCCCTGTCACTCCACGAATGTTTACATAGATTAATAACGTATTTATCTAGACTATACGCACTTAAGAAGGAGCGATACGTATGAACCCTTACCAGTATCCTGGGTATGTCTCACAGCCTGCAAACAACAACTTACAGTATCAATACCGTTCTGCTAACCAACCACAACAAACAACAAATTTAATGAGACAGCCGACTCTCGAAGCAAGAGTAGATCAACTTGAAAGACAAATTGGTCAGCAAGTTGCAGAAATAACTAGACAGAATCAAGAAATCCAGAGATTAAACGGTGAAATCACACGCATAAATGAAGAAATTATCCGTCTGAATCAAAATGATGAGCGCCATTTTGATCGAATGACTAGAATGAATCAGCGACTACGTACCGTCGAAAATGCACTAAATCTCCCTTACACCGCTGGGGATGATGGTTTTTAATTAAAATGGAGCAGGGCCAAAAAGGGGCTCCTGCTCGCTCTTTTCGAGCATCTTTCGTTAAACCTAAACCAAGATACCTTCTTCTTCTTCTTTGTGTACTAAATCCATTAACTTAAACTGGCGCAACTGAATTTGAAATAATGTTAATGGGTCAAAATAAAGTTCCGGATTTGATTTTAGTTTACTTAGTTCTTCATTTTTTTCCGAAATTTGATTTTTTGCGTCACTAATAGCATCACGTATCATGCTATTTGGAATTCTATAGAACATGTTCATATCTCGCTCTAATGCCTTTTCGAACAATTCAAATTGCATCATAAATTGGTTCGCAATCGTTTCAGCTATTTGTGTATACTCTTCATTTTCAATAAATTTCTTGTATATTTTATACAACATTGATTTGTTTGAAGGTAACACTCCAAAAAGCTTCCCTGAGCTTTTCAATAAAATTTGAGACGGTGTTAACCTCAACAAAATATTAATACTATCTAGATGAACACCGCTTGTCATTCGACCGATATCACGATACCAATCATCTAGAACACGGAAGTCACATTGTAATTTAAATCGCTCTTCACGATATAACGCATTAAAACCATCTCCCATTTCTTTTAAATAGGATTGACTATGAATAAATTCTACGTTGCAAACCTCTAACCATTCCTGTAATGAGTTAGAAAACTTAGGCATGAATGTTTCCTTCAAATACGTATAAATTTCTTCATTCATTTTTCTATTGAGTTCTACATGTATGTTTCTAAAATTACTGTCTTCCTTTATATACCTTGAACACTTTTGTAATAATACAGGGATATCATCTATTAACTTGCTCTTCATTTCACGCTTAATTACTTCATACTTCTCTGTAATATCTGCTATTTTCTCTTTTTCAATATCGTACAACTGATTACTTGCACCTGTTAACTTGATAACAGCTTCTTCATTCCACGTAATAGTATTCATTAGTTCCTTTTCCATATCCGTTCTTCTTTCAAATAGATGTGTAATAGAACTCTGAATAACATCTAGTAAATTAGTATTTCTCTCTTCTTCATTAGCTCTATTCTGAGTGAAAGAACTAAGAAACTGTTTTAAATCATGAAGACCACTAACGGCATATTTAGGCTCAAATTTGAAAATCTTTGCATTTGGCACATACATATTAATCATAGCAGTTGTATCATTGATGATCCGATTAATCTCCTGTTCATTATAAATACCATCAGTTTTATTAATTACAAAATGAATAGGAAGATTAGGAGTACTTTCTTGGATTTTTGCAAGAAGTGCACGTTCTTCGTCCTTGAATGGAACATGTGCATCTATTACAAATAACAAGCCATCAGCAATTTGTAACAAATTAACCACAGGCGTTTTATCAATTATTTTATCAATAGGCAAATCGACAAGGGTAATAGCCTTTTCTCTTAACAGCTGACTTGGGTGGTAGAGTTCAATAATATTTCCTCTCTCATCGTTTGACGCACTGATCGCTTCATAGTCCGAGAACGTTAGGTCTGATTGAGTATCATTGTCTGAAATTCTCCTAATTGAAGTCTCTGTGTGATGTTTAAACATCGCAGCTACACTCGACTCCTCTACAACCATTCCCTCTCCAAGCATTGCATTTAATAATGAAGACTTTCCACTAACTGATGTTCCTGTTACAAAAAGATGATTGACATTAAAATCTAGCAGCTGCTCAATCAACCATTCTAGACGATAGTCAATCTCTAGATTTTGTTTCTCGGCCCAAGTTACAAGCGATTCAAATAATTTTAAGCTTTGCTCAAAATTCCCGGTAGACTCACTTGTTCGATTGATTATGCTCTTTGCTTCACTTATTATTGTGGAGTTAATATTAGTAGGTCTGATTTCGCTCCACACCACAATTGCAGTAGCAACGGTTAGCGCATCAGATGAACCACTAATCTTCAACCAATTCGTTAAAAGGTTAGGAATTAAATTATCTAACTCAGAGAGAAAGTAGGATCCGTCCATTAGTGAATAATATGTACCTTCATATAAGCTTGAAAGAGTATCCCATGACTTTCCATTCTCAACTTCCAGCGTCAAAAACAGTGAGTCAAATTCGGTTAACCATGCGAGAAATAAATCCTGATTGTGATAGCTTTGCCAAAAAGCCCCTGCAATTGTTTCAAATTTCGTTTGGTCAATTCGAAACAATATTTGTAATGCATCAGAAAAATATGAAGGTTCAATCGTAGTTGTCAAATTTTTATCTACATACGTTTTAAGAATATCAAACCACTCCATATCCTCTGTTCGAATCGCTTCACTAACCGCTAGCTCTATTGCACTGCTCCAGTCTCTGTACTCTTCAAAAAATGACCTCGCTATCTCTGTCACATTGGGATAATCCGGGTTAATCGCTACAATATTTTTAACTACTTTCGCAGCTTGGTCTAGTAGCTCTTGATCCATATAAAGTGTAAACAACTGCAACTCTACTTCAGTAGCAAGAATTAAACTTTCGCTATTTATTGATAAATAGATTTCCTCTGCGGTAGAGAGCAATCCTAATTCACAATAAGCATCTGCAATGTTTTTCTTCGCCCATGACTCAAGTTCATCATCAACTTTTTCCCACTTAAAGATTGCTGTTTCATAGTCTTTATAATGATAATAAATTTCTCCTTGTGCAAAACGAATGTTCGATTTATTCTTTTCTTCTGCGAGTGCTTCTGCCAATTCAGTAAAATATGTATTTTCACCTGTACAGTACTTTTGATAATACTGCTTTTTGATTAGTTCATTCTCTATCTTCATAGTCGCTTCCTTTCTCCGTACTGATCTGTTAGAAACCATTCTCCAATAAACTTATTAAACAATTCAAAACGATATTCAATTATTGTAACAAAGTTTTGGTAAAGTTCTATTTCAGTTTGATTTCATTTTGAAAACACACCATAAAACTCATCTAAAAATAAGAAAATTAACCTATTGAAAATAGTCTATCTCATGTTTTTTACTACGAATTTAATAAAAATAATACCTATTTTTAATATGTTAAATATAGATAGTTGTCTTATAGCACTATAAATAGATATAATGTTCACTATATAAATAATTTTTTAGTTAATTTCTGTTCGTCATTATATCAGGAGGGTTTCATAATGGAAGCAAAAAAGAATGGAGCAACCATTCAAACATTAAAAGTTGGAATGAGTATAATTGATTTTGTGGCTAAACAAGCTAGCCCAACAAAATTTGTAGAAATACATGAACATACAAAGATTACAAAAAGTAATCTCTACAAATATCTAAATACCTTTGTCCAATTAGGAATGCTTTATCGTGATAAGACATCAGGTGCCTATATATTGGGCAGCAAATTAGTTGAATACGGTATGGCGGCAGTCGGTCAAGAAAATGTAATCGACCGTATCACCCCATACTTACAAGAAATGAATATTAAAATTCAAAGTACTGTTCTTTTTTCAACGTGGACACCCAACGGACCTATGGTTGTTAAACTTTTTAACGATAGCCAAGGATTAAATATTGGAGCACAAATCGGAACGTTTTTACCGATTCACTCTGCTTCCGGAAAAGTATTTTTAACATTTATGGATGATCAAGTTATCGAAAATTGGAAAGAACAAGAATTAAAAAATTTAACCAAAGATGAAATTGTAGAACTAGAAAAAGAATCAGAGTTAATAAGAGAAAAGAAAATCACGTATGCAAATGAACCACTTATCTCTTCTGTTTCTTCGGTTTCCTTCCCTGTCCTCAATTACAAAGAAGACCTATTGGGGTCAGTAACAGTGGTTGGCTTTACAGAAGTAATCCCTACACATCCAGACACTGAATTGAGTCAGTATTTGTTAGATATGAGAGCCAAAATCTCAGAGGGCTTTGGATACGAATTTTGAGAGAGTTGTTTTGATAGAAAGGACCGTTAGCAAAAGTTTGAAGAGTTTAAAATATCTAACGGGGGAAAGAGGCCAATGATCTTTTTTTAAAAGAACATTTTCTCCTTCCAATTTCTGTTCTTAGATATGATACCGCTTACAGTTCAATTATTATAAAAAATTGAGCCGAGATGCCTTTATAAATTAAACGATACTAAGCTAATGCCTCTCTATCGAATACAGAGAGCGCATTAGCTTTTTTGAAAGCATCGAACTCTACCCATCTCCCCCATAAACTTTCTCGCGTCTATAGGCTCTCTAGGCTCTCACGCTCCATGTCAAATGATAACCTTTAAAATAAGTAAAAAAGAAACGAATTCAGATGAACCTGAATTCGTTTCTTTTGAACTTTATATAACTTAGTTATTTTTTTGAGCAGCTTTACCATACTTTTTAGAGTACAGCCAGTCTGTATAACTAAAGTCTTTTGCATCACGGTTTCTGAAGATCGTGTTACGTAATAGGATTGATACTTCATCCTCTGCGTGGATGATTTCACCCCATGTACGAGCACTTGTTTGAACTCTCGCTGTACGAGGTTGACGCTCTTCTTGGAACGCTGTAAATGCTTTCGGATAATCACCTTTATGCTCTGTTAACACATCAGCTAAATAAGAAGCATCTTCTAATGCTTGAACGCCACCTTGTGCCAAGTATTGAAGCATTGGATGAGCCGCATCACCAAGTAGACAAACATTGCCTTTTGTCCAGTTCTCAATTGGCAAACGGTCATACATTGGCCAGCGAATTTGACGAGAAATGTAAGATAAAGCTTTTTCTACTTTCGGGTGAGCACCTTCGAATACTTTATCCATTTCTTCTGGAGTACCCCACTCACTATCAGCAATACCTTCTTTGTAGTTGAAGCTCTTGAATACTACAACCTGGTTGTAAAGCTCACCACGACGAACAGGATATTGAACTACGTGAAGATTAGGCCCGATCCACATGATTACATCATCCATGTTTGCATCGTCACTGATTTCTTCAATTGGAATCGTACCACGGTATGCCACATACTCCGAGCAAATTGGCTCATCATCAACAAATAGTTTACGAGTTTTAGACTTTAGGCCGTCTGCTCCAATTAATGCTTTTCCTACTAATTTTTCGCCACGATCATTCGTTACGACAACACCTTCAGCGTTTTCTTCAACTGTTTCGATGTGCTGGTTTGTAACTAAGTTAACTAATGGATTTTTCTCACATGCTTCTAAAAGAACACGATGTAAGTCTGAGCGGTGTAATACGATATACGGGAAGCCGTATCTTTCTTTGAATTCATCGCCTAAATCTAATGCTGTTAACTCTTCTGCAGTGTACACATCTTTTAATACTAATCTCTTAGGGAAAACAGCAATTTTAGCAATTTCTTCACCTACACCAAGACGGTCAAGTACTGCCATCGCATTTGGTGCCATTTGAATCCCTGCACCAACTTCTCCGAATTCTGGTGCTTGCTCAAGAACAGTTGTTTTTTCGCCAGCTTCAGCAGCTGCAAGAGCAGCTGCCAAGCCTCCAATTCCACCACCAACGATAATCATCGTATCTTCAGTCTTTACCATTTTGAGGCCCCCCTTTTAACTAGTAACATCAAGTTAGACTAGTATAGGTTTGAATTCGCTTTTTACTTCTTGATGACCATTATTCTCTTCTAGTGCCTCTTCTCGCTCAACATCAAAGTGTTCCATAATAGGTAAGTCACTCACAGAGAAGAAGAATGTATCCTCACTAGCAACATGTTCATGCCATGCCCAGTTTGGTACGATAAAGTAATCACCTTGTGACCAATCAAAACGCTCACCATTAATAATTGTGTAACCAGATCCTCTATGCACTTGGTAAATAGTCGAATGCGTATGACGATGCGCTTTTGAACGGAAGCCTTTTGGCAGTTTCTGCATCCAAGCTGCAATCGTCGGATTCGCTGTTTTACCAGTTGAAGGGTTAATAAATTCTACTGCATATCCATCATACGGATCTGGATCAAATTTACTTAATCCATCTATTGCTGCTAAAGTTTGATTCCACTTAAATGATCCAAGTGGAGCTTTTTGAGGATGACGATCAGAAATTGGACGTACCATACCACCCTGATAACGTTGTGAACCATAGTTATCTGGCAAACTTGGTTGTTCAATCTTCTCTGGATATGGTTCGAAGAATGTTCCACCTAACATATATTTAGTAGGAATATCAAGAACATCCATCCAGATCATCGGCTCAGTTCCTAAATGACCATGACCATGCCATAGGTCCTTCGGTGTGATTAAGAAATCTCCTTCTTCCATGAAAATCCGCTCACCTTGGACGATTGAATATGCACCTTCACCGTGTGTCACAAAACGCAGTGCATTTTGCGTATGACGGTGAGAAGGAGCTTCTTCACCCGGTTGAAGCAACTGAACAGCAGCATAAAGTGTTTGGCTCGTTGAAGCCCAGCCCCAAGGTTGACGATAATCAAGGCCAGGGTTTTGAAGATAAATTGCTCTTCTTTCCCCTCCGCGTTCTGGTGTGAAAATTTGCGAAGCTTCATCTAGTTTCTTTTTTAGAAGATCCCATTTCCAAAGATACGCTTGTGCATGTGGCTCAGGTGTTTTATGCATTAGTTCAGGAATCGCTTCCCAAAGTGGCCCAAGGTTATACTGTCTAATATCTTTTGTAAAATCTTGAACTATTTTACTCTTGAAAAAATCATTAGTTTCTGCCATTTTTATTCCACCTTTCGATTTAACGATTACTTAGGTAGCTTTGATAAATTACGTTGAATTTGACCTTCATGTTTGTTTACATGCTGATCGATTAAATGGTCAATAATAAATGAAAGTGGCTTATGGCCAAAGTTTGGATTCACACTTGTTGCTTCTGCTGCTAATTGCTCAGAAGTCAAGTTTTCTATACCTTCTTTAACCGTTTGTTTTACTTCTTCAAGTGCTATTAACATGTCTTCCACACTAATTGCATCTACTGTTTCAGGTTTGACTGCCTCAAGACGTGGCTCATGTAAATGATTTCTGCCCCATTCTTTCCCAGGAGTTTCAACAAGCTGTTCAATTTCGCCTACCCAATAAGGCAGTGCTTCAACAATATGTGCGATAATTTGCATGATCGACCATTCATCTTCTGTTGGCTGCCAGCGAATTGTATCTTCTGGCAACCCTTTCACAGTTTCAATGATTCGATCAATTGATTCATTAACGGAAGTAATATTGCTTTGTGTCATGCTTCTTACTCTCCTTTTACATTACGTACTGTATTTTCTAACACACCTACTTGGTCAATCTCAACACGTACTGTGTCTCCATCTTTTAACCAAACTTGAGGATCCATTGCTTGGATTACGCCACCTGGAGTTCCAGTAATTACGATATCACCTGGCTCAAGTGTAGCAAGATTAGAGAAGAATGATACTAAATGCTTCACTGTGAATACTTGGTTAGAAGTATTTGTGCGTTGACGTTCTTCTCCGTTCACTGTTAAAACCATTTCTAACGTTTGTGGATCTTTGATTTCATCTGCAGTAACCAACCATGGTCCCATTGGTAAACTTCCATCTACTGTTTTACCTTGTAGCCATTGAAGCGTACGGCGTTGAATGTCACGGTACGTAACGTCATTTGCCACAGCATAACCTGCAACATAGTCTAGTGCATCTTCTTCAGAAACGTTTTTCGCACGTTTACCGATTACAAATGCAAATTCAGCCTCATAATCTAGTTGTTCTGATACAGGATGGAATGGAATATCATCTTGTGGACCTACAATTGTGTTAGCAAACTTCGCGAAAACAACTGGATTAGAAGGAAGTTCACGTCCCATTTCTAAAATATGATCTTTATAGTTATGACCTACCGCAAAGATTTTTCCAGGTTTTGGAACTGGTGCTTCTACTTTCACTTCATTGTAAGGATATACAAGTACGTAACCTTCATCCTCTTTATTTGTTAAAGCATAGTCAACTGCTTTTTTAGCTAGCTCCATGCTTTCTTTTCCACCTTGTAGGAATCCAGTCATATCAGCAGGTACGAAAGCCTCTGCAATTTCACTTGCACGAAGTTTCCCTTCTGACTTAACTAACGCTTTATAAGAAGCATGTAAATCGATTACCTCTTCATTAACAATTGCACCAATACGTGAATAACCTGAATGTTTAAATGTAATTAGTTTCATTATGACATAGCTCCTTTTTTAACATTTTCAATTTATATAGCTAATACATTAACTAACAATCTACTAGTTCTACCTGTAACCGGCTTCATTTTACCACTTAAGATAGGAGTCAATCAGATCGCTTACCTTACTTTGTACGTCGGAATTTCCTACGCTTATGTGGAGCCCGAGAAACCAAGTCAAAGTTACTCTCTCTTTCACCTTACAATGTTTATCATTATAGGTAATTAAGTTCTCTATTTCTATAAACAATTTAAAATAAATTCGCGTAATTGTCAACATTAATGCAATAATTAATTCCGCGAAAATTTCAACTTCTAATTTCTAATGTAAATAAAAGAGGTTGTCTGCTAAATATCTATCCCTCCTATATAAAACAAAATAAAATGCATCTAAATTTAGAGCCTATTATTTTACTTTTACAGAACAGATACATAGTTTTGAGACAACCCCCTAACTGTAAACTGACTTCATAATTTATCGCTAAATTATTAAACTATTTATCTCATCATTTCAGGGATCCAAAGTACAATTTGTGGGAAAACTGTAATGATAAGAAGAACGATAACAGAAACAATTAAAAATGGAAAGATAGACTTAGTTAATTCTTCAATTTTCACATTCCCTAATGATGATGCTATGAATAGACCTGACCCTACCGGAGGAGTTAATAATCCAATCGTCAAATTAAGACACATAATAATCCCAAAGTGAATTGGATCAATTCCATATGTTGTAAGTAAAGGCAGGTATATAGGAACTAAAATAATCAAAGCAGCAATTCCATCAATAACCGTTCCAATCAAAAGTAACAAAAGATTAGTTAATAACAAGAATAAAAGAGGACTTTCTGTCAGCCCAGTCATTCCTCTAGCTATCATTTGAGGAATCCCTTCGAACGTTAACACCCATCCGAAAATATTTGCCATCCCGATTAATAACGTTACAGTAGCCGTTGTAATAGCTGAATTGACCAGGATATTTGGAATATCTTTAATCTTTAGATCTCTATACAAGAAAAACCCGACAAGCAGTGCTATTAAACAAGCGATTGCAGCTGATTCAGTTGGAGTAAACACACCTGCAAGAATCCCTACAATAATTACTCCTGGAACAAGCAATGCCGGAATAATTTTCAAAGTCGCAGTTAAAACATTCTTAAAGGGCTCTTTCTCTGAACGAGGAAATTGATAGCGATATCCTAAATACATAATCACCAAAATAAACGAAAGCCCTAACATAATACCTGGCAATATCCCAGCCAAGAACATTTGCCCGATCGATGTCCCAGATTGTACTCCATATATGATAAATAACATACTCGGAGGAATAATTGGACCTAGTAATGCAGCGGACGCCGTTGTCGCTGAGGCGAACGATCTTTTATATCCTTCCTTTTCCATTGCCGGTACCATGATTTTACTCATCATAGCAATCTGCGCAGTTGCAGATCCAATAATAGATGCTAAAAACATATTTGCAATAACATTTACATAGGCTAATCCAGCTTTATAGTGTCCAAAAAGGACTTTTGCAAATCGAACCAACCGTGAAGTTATCCCACCTGAATTCATTAATTCCCCAGCGAGCATAAACAGTGGAATCGCTAGTAATCCATAACTTTGTAATCCGGAGTAAAGACGCTGTGGAATTGTGTCCAAAAGACCCATACTGCCTCCGACAAAAATAAAAGCCACACTTGTTATTCCTAACACAATTGCGATCGGAATTCGCAACAGCAACAATATGATAAAAACGAGTATACCAATCAAAGTAGACATTTAGACACCTCCCCTTACGACGTTGCCTTTAGGCTTTTTAAGAATAGATCAACTGAATGCACACTCATAAACAGGAAGCCTATCGGAACACTTAAATAAGGGTAAATCATCGGAAGTCGCAGTGAATCAGACACTTGTAAACCGATGTTTGGTGAACTCAGCCAACCATATGAATAATAGACGATAAATAAGCTAAAAAGCAAAACAATTAAAAACCCTGCACTTGCTACAATCTTTCTTGCACCCTCGCTTAGCTTATCGAATAAAATAGTAACGGCAGCTGATTGCTGCCGTTTCACACCCATACTTCCTCCAATAAAGGTCAGCCATACTAGCGAGAATATTGCTACTTCATCACTCCAAAATAACGGACTATTTAAAAAGTAACGGAATATTACACCAGCGGTAAGAGCACCAAACATAAAAGTGATCAATATTACTACGATGACTTTTTCAATTTTGAAAACAAAATCACTTAACTGCCCGAAAAAATTCGTCACTTTTATGCCCCTCCTAACCTATTATTGATTCGCTTCAATAAACTCTCTTACAATGTCATTTTCACTGTACTTTTCATAAATTTCTTCTTTAACAGCTTCGAACGGTGTAATGTCAAAGTCCTCAATGATGTTTACTCCCGCTTCTCTAACAACTTCAAGGTTCTCTTTTTCTCTTTCAATTGCATCTGCTACTCCCCATTCAACAGCTGCACTCATTGCTTCTCTTACAATTTCTTGATCTTCAGCAGAAAGTGTATCATATACTGTCTTACTCATTACTACTACTGATGGGAATGCCATGTGATTCGTTAACGTTAAATCATTTGCAATATTATGCAGATCCAAAGAAACAAGCGCATCTAAATCAATATCAATTCCATCGATAATGCCTTGATCTAGTGATTGATTGACTTCACCTAGTGGCATTGGTGTAGGACTTACACCTAAACTTGTCCAGAAGTCTTGCATGACAGGACTTCCAATAATACGTAACTTCTCACTTGCTAAATCATCCGGGGACTCAATTGCTCCAGATTTCATTAGAACGTGGCGGTTACCAGCAAAACTAAAGTCTAATCCGACAAGTCCTTGGGATTCAAGCTCTTCTAACATTTTTTGTGCTTGCTCTGAATTTCTTGCTTGACTAGCATCCTCTAGATCTTCAAAAAGGAAAGGCATAAACCAAGAATTTAGCGATTCAGAACGAGAACTCATAAATGCATTTGTTAAAAATGCAAATTCTAGTGTACCAGTTTCTAATTGTTGTGCCATTACATCTTCTTCACCTAATTGTGAACTCGGATACACTTCAACACTCAAGCGACCATCTGAACGTTCTTGTAATTCCTCATTAAATTTTTCAGCCGTTACTGTCCAACCGTGTGAAGGCGCTGTCACAGTTGACACTTTAAATGTATGCGTATCGTTATCTCCTGAAGTGCCATCGCTTCCTCCACACGCACTAAGAACTAATGCAGCACTTAAAAATAATGTACCTAACAAATGTTTTTTCATAACGAATCCCCCCAATTTATTGATTCTCTAATTTTACTGTTCATTTTTCAAACTAACTGGTTCTAGCAACCAATGAAAACGATTCCATAAACTTGCATATTGCTAAATTCTTTAACAAAAATATATTACTTGTTTAAGTAATAGTTTTCGCAATCGCTTTCAAATCTAGTATACCACCTCTTTTCTGTTAATATCACAATAGTGAATGTTGTTCCTTGATTCGATAATAAATAACTCTGTTCAATTTGTCAATATTGTATTAGTTTTCAAATAAGTTAATCTAATAAATATTTTACTCCCTTTATATCATAAACCCCTTGATACATAAGGAGTTGAGCGCAAATTCCACATGCATACACCGTAAAAAAAATCGACAAAATTCTTCTCATTGCGATTATTCACGTCAAAATTCTTCCATAAAAAAGAGGCGTCTCAAAATCAAGTTTCTGTCCTTTGAATCCACATAGGTTACTTGTTCATAATGTGATTCATAATGGGCTAACTTTTAACGAGACGCCTTTTTTTCAATTATGCTGCTTTGTTCACTTCTTCATCTAACTCAAAATCAGAAATTGCACGATTTAACTTGACCTTATATGAGAATAGTAATAGAGCCATGACCGTACCAATCGCTGCTGCTATATAAGACGTTGACATCGACAAGCCAAACCCTATCGGTGCACTAAAAATAAACGTTAATGATACCATTGTCATAAATGTAGCCGGAATCGTTGCCACCCAATGAAACTTATACTGAATTGCTAAATACATCGCTCCAACAAATAACGCAATCGCGCTAATAGCTGCATTCGTTACACCAAAGTATCTCCATAACAGTGTAAAGTCCATCGTTGTTAAAATAAACGAAATTATAAACAATGGCAGCGCAATCCATAGTCGACTAGCAATTTTAAGTTGAGGAATTTTAATATAATCTGCAATAATCATACGGGCTGAACGGAATGCCGTATCTCCAGAAGTAATTGGAAGAACAATTACACCAAGAACAGCTAAAGTCCCACCAATTGCACCTAGTAACGTAAATGCTACTTCACTAACGACAAGACCAGCACCACCAGATGCAATCATTGCACTTAAGTCCGTTCCATAGAAAAGACTCATTGCAGCTGCTGCCCAAATCATCGCAATAATCCCTTCAACAATCATCATACCATAAAATACTTTTCTACCGTTCTTCTCATTCTGCATCGTTCTCGAAATAATAGGTGATTGCGTTGCATGGAACCCAGAAATCGCACCACAGGCAATCGTGATCATTAAAATTGGAAACACAGCTGTACCAGCTGGGTGCATATTTTCAAGCGTTAATTCAGGAATTGGCGCTCCTGTGAAAATCAGCATTCCTCCAATACCGATTGCACTAATTACCAATAGTGCACCTAAAATTGGATACACTCTTCCGATAATTTTATCAACTGGCAACATTGTTGCAAGAATATAATAAGCGAAGATAACTGCAGTTATAACTCCTAATGCAACCCATCCATTCATTAAATTATGCAATAGTCCTGCAGGAGCCGTAACGAAAACGGTTCCAACAAGTAGTAATAAAAGCACAGCAATTGCATTAACAATATGTTTCATTGCTTTACCTAAAAATTTCCCAGCAAGCTGTGGTAAATGAGCTCCTTTATTACGAATTGAAATCATACCTGTTAAATAATCATGAACAGCACCTGCAAATATACATCCTACAACAATCCAAATAAAAGCTACAGGTCCATAAAGCGCGCCCATAATCGGCCCAAAAATAGGTCCTACACCTGCAATATTTAAAAGCTGAATCAAAGAGTTTCGATTTGTCCCCATCGGAATATAATCGACCCCATCCTTCATACTATATGCTGGAGTAGGCCGTGACTCTTTTACTCCAAATAATTTTTCAATTACTTTACCATAAGTGAAATAAGCTATAATTAAAAGTGCAATAGAAACTATGAATGTAATCATTGACAACACCTCTTTCTTATTGAATACGCTTTCATTATAGCTCGATCAGAACTTTTTGTGTCTATTTTGTGATAACGTGTAAGTAAAAGAGACTAACATGCTTATAACAATGCTTCACATGCATTTTTAAGGTTTCCCCTACCTTCTTTATTTCCTCTAACGCAATTATAATTTAAAAGTTAGCCCTTTACTTATCACAATAAGGATTGGCAAAAGTCAGTTCCATCCCATATTAAAAAAGAGACATGCGTCATTATTAAACGCACACCTCTTGTCTAAAATGTTTTATAATTCTAAACGTTCTCTTAATAGCTTAACATAATTTCTACTCACTGGAATTTCTTCCTTTTTCCCAACAACTTTCACTTGATATGCACCGTTAAACCATGGGATAAGCTGTTCAATTTTATCGAGGTTAACTAAATAGCTTTTATGTGTTCGAAAAAAAGGAAAACCACGTAATTTCTCTTCTAGTTCTTTAATTGGTGTTCTAGAGCTAAATTTACGTGTTTCTGTACAAATTATTGTTTCTCGATCTTCACGAAATAGATACGTAATATCTTCTGGCGATATATAAACAATTCGACCGTCATCTTCCATTGCGAGTTTGGCAACAGAAGTTGAATGTGCTTTCTTATCTTCATTTCTTTCCAATCGTTCTTTAATTCTTACTACTACTTCTTTTATTTGTTCTTCATCAAACGGTTTAACTATATAGTCTAACGCTTGAACTCGAAACGCTTTTACTGCATAGTCAGCATAGGCAGTAGCAAAAATAATAAGTGGTACTTTCTTTAATTTTTGTATAGTCTTTGCTAATTCTAACCCCGACATTTGTGGCATCTCTATATCTACAAATATAACATCGGGTTCTTTTTTTACAATATACTCCAACCCCTTTTCTCCAGAATCTGCTTCTCCAACAATATTTATTTCTTCATATTGTTCAAGTAAATAAATAAGTTCATCTCGATTATACGGTTCATCATCAATAATTATTGTTTTTATCGTTTTTTTCATTCATCTTTCCTCCATAAGCTGGAATTTGAAATGAAACTGTTGTACCTTTCCCTTCCTCACTTACGATCGATAACTTAGACTCTCCACCATACATCATTTCTAGCCGACGATTTATATTAACAAACCCAATACCCGTTCCCGTTTTTGACTGGACCTTTTTTGATCCTAACTCTTTTAAACGTTCGCCTGTAATTCCTTTCCCATTATCACGAATGGAAAGAAAAACGTTCTCTTTCATTTTCTCTATTCGAATAAATAAATAACTATCATGTTGTAACTGTTTTAAACCATGTTTTATCGCATTTTCCACAATCGGTTGTAACGTCATCGGTGGGATTTTGGCAACTAACGCATCTTCGTCAACCTCATAACTCACAGTCAATTTATCAGAAAAGCGAGTTTGTTCAATCTCTAAATACGCTTTAACATGTTTTAATTCTTCTTCTAATGAAGTTTCAGTCGATGTTGTCCCAGCTAAGTTTTGTCTGAAAAAGTGGGATAGCGATACTAACAACCTTCTTGCCTTCTTTGGATCTGTTCTAACTAATGCAATGATTGTATTTAGTGCATTAAATAAAAAGTGAGGACTTACTTGTGCTTGTAATGCTTTAATCTCAGCTTGCTTAGCTAATTCTAAATGCCGATCCACTTCAGACAATTCTAATTGATGGCTTAATAACGTTGATAATCCTTTACTAACTTCGATTGTTGTTGGAGATAGCCCCTTTTCTGACTTGAAGTAAAATTTAATCGTTCCAATTGTTTGTTCTTTTACTTTTAATGGCGCAATAATTGCTGCATTTAGCAAATATTTATTTATCCCACATTCAATTTCTTCTTGTCGGGCTATAACAAGCTTTCCTTCTTTTATTACTCGATTAGTAGCTTTTGTACGAATTTTTTCATTTGTTAAATGATGATCTTCCCCCACCCCGACAAATGCAAGAATTTTCTCTCGGTCAGTAATAGAAACTGCATCAACTTGTACCTCTTTTAAGAGGATTTGGCATGTAGGCAATGCTGATTGCTGAGATAAGCCTTTCCGTAAGTATTTCAATGTCAAGTCCGCGAGCTTTAAAGCTTTTTGAGCTTGAATCGATCCCATTTTTTCTTCCTCTTGAATGACGTTTCGAATAATTAATATAAAGATAGCTGTACCGATCCCATTTGCTACAATCATCGGCACCCCAATATCACTAACCAATAATAAGGCTCGATCAAATGGACGTGCAAGTAATAAAATCACTCCCATTTGAATTGCTTCAGCTAGCATCCCTACAATCAACGCTGCCTGCAAAGAGATAATGCGACTGTTTTTATTTTTTTTATAATAATATCCAGCAATTGCCCCGGCAATAACTGTCGATAACCCACATGCAAAACCCGTGAAGCCTCCTAACAAATACCGATGCACTCCTGCTATAATTCCTGCTCCTACTCCTACTTTCCAACCACCTAGTAAACCCGCTACTACAACCCCAATTACACGGGAGTTTGCAACTGCCTCATTTTCTCCTATATCAAGAATCCAACGAAGGTATGTCGCCTCTTCCGGATTTACCTTTACACCAGTGTAAGTTCCTATAATACCGAATACTCCAAAAATCAGGATAACACTTATACGAGAAGAAGGGGACATTTTTCGCTTTTCAATCAGATGACGAATAAATTTAAAACGTGTCATAACAAAAGCGATTGTAACAATAAGTCCTAATCTCTCAAGCATGATCAAAATTAATTCCCACATACTTCGCATCTCCTAAATCGCTCTTGGTTTCAAATACATGGCTTATTTTATTAAAATAACATGAATTACCTTGAAAACAAATAATAACAGTATATAGTCAATAATAGTGTACACAACTTAACCATATTATTATTAGAGATAACAAAGGAGAGAAGAAAAGTGTCATGGCAAGTCATATTAATTGTAATTGCATCAAATTTAGATGATTTAGGTGTAGGGTTTTCATTAGGCATAAAAGGCCGTATACCATGGCACGTCATTTGGATTATTTCCATTCTTTCAGGGCTTACTATGGGAGCAGGTCTCTATTTAGGGGAAGAAATGGCCTTCTTATTACCTGAACGTCTCCCATCATATCTTTCAGCATTCATATTAGCTAGTATTGGGATTTTATTTCTATATCAAGGCAGAAAAAAGGACGGAAGCGACGACATACATAAAACAACTAGACAAATAAGTTGGAAAGCTGCGATACTCTTAGGCCTAGCTTTAGGGATTGACTCTATCGCTGCTGGGATATCTGGTGGATTATCCGGACTTCCTATCATTATCACAAGTGCATTAGCATGGTTGACCAGTTTCTGTTTTATTTGGCTTGGCTCTAGATTTGGAAGTATACTTTCTGTTTATAATTTTAAAAAATATACAGATTATATCTCTGCTGCAATATTTTTATTACTAGCTCTAGGTATTGTATTTATCTAAAAAAGCTTATCTGACTTTACCCAGTTCCCCTAGCGCATCCATTTCACCCCTTTCGCTGCTTTACTAAATGATTAGTAGAGTTAGGTCAAACACCCTTCCACCAATGACTTAGTTGCATAAACTATAAAAGAATCAAAGACTGCAAAGGAGGCACAAAGGTGAAGGGAAAAAAATTTGAATTTGAGTATGATTTAGGGATTGATCTTGATCGTTTAGGTCAAAAAATTAATTCGAAGAGAAATCTAGATATAGATTGGAACCAGAAATTGTTAGAGCATCTTATAAATAAATTACATGAACGCAAAGAAAAAAGGAAAGAAATTACCAAAATCACCCCTCCACTCCCAGACAAAAGTAAAGCTGAGGAAAAACTTATGGAAAAAGAAGTTATTGAAGAAAAAGATCAAAAGGAGCAATCCCCTAAAAAGAAAAATAAGAAAAAACAAAATAAGAAAAGTAAAAAAAAGAAGAAGAAAAATTAAGGAAGTTTGGGGAAGAAAGGCTAATTGAGAACTATGAAGTCTGCTGAAAAGTGTGTGGTTGTTTCTTTCAGTAGACTTCTTTATTATATAAACGAACTTCTGACTATACCCATAAAAAAACCGAGTAACGGAAAGCCAATCCATTATTCGGTATACAAAATTATTTCTTTTCATTTATCATTTTACCAATTGTATCAAAGTTTAAAGAGTCCGAATCGTTAAGAATCGTTTGCACAATTTGGTCTTCCTTGTCTTTGCTTACAGGCTTATTAGCTACCTTAGAAACGTCGCGTATAAGGTTCCTAACTGTGTTTTCATCTTTAAGGTTTGCATGTTGTACTGAGTTTGCCAGTTTAAATATGTTTTGGATTTTTACTCCTGTCTTCTTCTCAATCTTTTGAAAAAGAAGATTACCTAACAAGAACAGCTCCTCCTTTTGATTTCTTCTAGTATTTAAAGAACTGTCCCATAACCGTTCGGAAACGAATTTGGGACAGTGAAAAAGAATCGTCATATTAGTAGCCGTAACCTACATATGACGCTCCAATAATTACTAACAAGATGAACAATACAACGATTAACGCAAAGCCACCTCCGTGTGCGTATCCTGACATGCCTGACACCTCCTTCACGTTATCTAAAATAGCAAATGTAATCTGCTATTCTTCGTTACTATATGCAAATACAAATTAACTTGTTTGTATGAATGCATAGTTTTTTTATTTTTTCTCTACTCTTTGGTTGTTTTATGGCAGCACAGCAGCCCTTGCAAAATATGAAAATATGCATAAACTAATAAAAAGACATTAGGAATATTACATGCACTAAAATTTATCAATCACCCTTCTAATAAGCCTATTCATATCATAAAAAGTTACCCTTATATTACTGAACCAAGTGATGAACCTTACTGTTAAGCTCCCTGCTTTTATTCAGTAAAGTAAGGCTGCCCTAACCTAAATTTTATCGCAGGCAAACAACTCACATGTATTCAAGCCTTATCGGAGAATTGTCTATACTTAGGTGAACCCCTTCTCTTTTATTAAAATTAAAACCAAGAAAACCCTTTTTTCTCTTGTTCCGTAGAACTTTCATGTTTCTTTTCTTTATCTCTCGGTGGACCAAATAGTAGTCTTTGCCACGGATCAATAATTTCTTCCTTCTTCGGGTCTTTTTTCTTGGAATCTTCCTTCTTTGGTTCTTCCTTCTTTGGTTCTTCCTTCTTCGGCTCTTCATTCTTTGGCTCTTCATTCTTTGGCTTTTTATCTTCCATTACCGGTTTTTCTTCCTCTGGCTTTTTCTTTTCTTTTCCTGGTTTCTCATTGTCCTTCACTAATTTCTTTCGCTTAAGAGTTTTTGACTTTTCCAGTGATTTTAATGGCATTGGTTGTTCTAAGGGTCTTAAACCTTGTAGTGGCTTCTTAGATTGTGTCATTTTTTCGCTTTCCCTCCATTATTTTATCGATATGGTAATACAGTATGGAGAAAGAACAGGGATTGATTGGGTGTTTATGTATATGAGGGATTTTTTTTACTAACGGAGTAATAATGTAGAAAATTGCGCCTTACATTTATTTAGGTTTCGATAAGTTAATTTTTCCAGGAATACAACCATCATCGTTTTATAAAATCATAACCTTATCTAACGTATTGAAAAATCGCTTTGATTGAAATGGTTGATATTCAGCTTCTTTACTTAATTGTAAAAACTCATGAATCTTCATATTCACTTCTTTTTCCAGTGTATCAATTCCCAATATTGATTCATTTTCATACTCATCTACTAACCAAGCAGCTAATCTACTTGGTGATTTTAATATATTGTAAATTGTAATAACGTTAGTAATATTAATAGACTCAAGCATTCGTAGTGTACGTTCGATGTGTTCGAAGACTTCTTCCTCTTCTTCCTTCCAACTAGATTCTAGTATGGATAACATTTTCTTCATTTGATTCTTAGTTTCAACGTCAAATTGCTGCCTCAAGGGGAGTTGATCAATTAAAGAAGCAAAAGTGCGATCGCCTAGCATAATTGTTTTAGGATCCAGATCTTTTATTTGAAAGTAACCAATAAAGGCCGTTGGTAAAAATACATATTGAAGAAAGCCTGCCACAGCTTTTATGTTAGGGAATAGCAATCGAATCGATTCCTGTTGTCCTGAATACATATTTAAAATTTGTCCAACAAAAATTAAGTCATTTTGTTTATAGATTTGTTTTGTTTTGGAAAGCCAGTGTTCATCTTGCTTTGTTTTTTCCTTCCAATATGACGCATATTGGTATTTGCTCATTTTGCACCTGCTTTCTTTATCGTTTTATTTAGAAACAGACAGCCCTACTTTTAGTAGGACTGTCCAATGTCGTTAAATGTCTTTTATCTACAAAAAGTCGCTTATTCCACCTTAATAAGTCAGTATTACAAGGACAAGAAAAAACTGATTTATTAGAGATTATACCAGAGCTAAATCTACCATAACAAAAAAGTGACTACATTTCTTACATGGTTTCTTTTCTCTCATTGATTCAACACTGCTACAGTACTTATCGTCTTTTAACTAGATCACTCTAACCTATTCATCCAATCTTCCTCAACAATTTCGGAATTTAAGTTTATACCGGCTTCATACCCTTCACTTGCAGCACCCATCAATCCAGTGAAACGTTTCGCTGCATCTCCAATTATATATAGCCCATCTACATTTGTTTTTCCATGTTCTTTTGTTTGAAAAGCACCATTTTCTTTTAACTTAACCCCTAATTTTTGAGGGAGAAGTGTTGCTTGTTCTGCACCTGTATTTACCAAAAAAGCCGCCTTCCGTTTTACCGATTCACCGTCCGTAAACACTATCTCTTCTAAAAGTCCATTTGTTGAAGTGAATTTTTCAATCTCTGTTTCAATTAACCTAACTTCATGTTGACTTAATTCTTCCTTTTCCTTTTTCGTCAAAACAGCCGGACCATTTGTTGCGACGATCAAATTTTCACTCCAATTATAAATTAATCTAACATAATGGATTAAATCTTTTTTATTGCCAATCACTGCTAGTGGCCTATCGCGATGCTCCCAGGCATCACAATAAGGACATGAAAAAATTGAGGTTCCATATGTTTCTTTTAATCCAGGGATCGCTGGCAGATTTTCTCTTAAACCAGTAGCAAAAATTAGTTTTCTACTTGAAATTACTTGACCTTTACGTGTTACGATTTTGAACTGTTCGTTATTTTTTTTAACATCATCAACATAATCCCCCATAATCGTTACATGATCATATTTTTTCATTTGCTCATGGCCAATTTCTCGAAGCTCAAAAGGTTTAATGCCATCTCTCGTGAGGAAACCATGAGATTCGTACGTGACTTCATTTCGAGGATGACCAGCATCAACCACTACAACACTTCGACAAGAACGCCCCAGTACTAACGCAGCGCTTAACCCTCCAGGTCCACCACCAACAACGGTAACATCAACCGTTCTATGTTCCATATCCCGTCCTCCTTTAAGATTATTACTATTCCATCCCAAATAAAAAAAGGCAGACATAGTCTGCCCCTAACATCACTATTCTATTCTTCGTCCCAAACCTTTACTTCTTTCATTTCGTCACCTTGCTTAATACGATAAACAGAATCTAACCCCTCAACAACTTGTCCAAAGACCGTATGCACACCATCTAAATGTGGCTGCGGTTCATGAACGATAAAAAATTGACTTCCACCTGTATCTTTTCCTGCGTGAGCCATCGAAAGAGAACCAGCTACGTGCTTATGTGGATTTCCTTCTGTTTCACATTTAATTGAGTAACCAGGACCACCTGTTCCATTTCCAACAGGGCAACCACCTTGTGCTACGAAACCAGGAATAACGCGATGGAATGTTAAACCATTGTAAAACCCCTCGTTCGCAAGCTTCTCGAAGTTTTCAACATGTCCTGGCGCTGCTTCTGGATAAAATTCAATAACTAGCTTTTCACCATTCTCAAATGTAATAGAACCTTTTTTCATATGTATAGCCTCCAATTTGAATAGATTCACCTTATTGTACACGATTCAGATTCGAATGTGAAATTTGATACTAATAGCCAACCACTATTCTTAAAACTATCCCATTTTTTATGTATAACGTCTTTTACTATTCATCCCCATTTTCCTGTTTTAACAGAAAAAAAGATGACACGAGCAAGGTTTCTTCAATTAAAAGCTGAGAAACCTTGTCTGCCATCTTTACCTATGCTATTTTACAACCTTTTTAGCTAAAGGTAAGTCTAATCGTATTAAATCTTCATAACGCTCACGCTTAATAACCTCAAACGCTTCACCGTCTTCAACGAATACAACAGCGGGACGTGGGATACGGTTGTAGTTATTTGCCATAGCATATCCGTAAGCACCTGTACAAAAAACAGCTAAGATGTCTTCATGGTTAGCTTTTGGCAATGGTAAGTCCCAAATTAACATATCGCCACTTTCACAGCATTTTCCTGCAATGGAAAATGTCTCTGTCGCTTCTTCATTTGCACGGTTTGCAAGGATACCTTCATATTCTGCTTGATACAAAGCAGGACGTAAATTATCACTCATTCCACCATCAACAGCTAAATAATCTCGAACATTTGGAATATGCTTTTGAGAACCTACTGAGTAAAGCGTCGTTCCAGCATCACCAACAAGTGAGCGTCCAGGTTCGATCCAGATTTCTGGCATGGTAAGATTAGCTTCTGCAGCTTTTTTCTTTACAACTTCTATCATTTTTGTCACATATTCGCCTGCAGGAAGAGGTGTGTCTCCTTCAATATAGCGAATACCAAAACCACCACCAAGATTTAAAACAGTAGGAGTGAAATTGAATCTTTCCTTCCATTCAGCAATTAATTCAAACATCTTCTCTACAGCCATAACAAAACCAGTCGTTTCAAAAATTTGTGATCCGATATGACTATGAACGCCTAGTAGATTTAAATACTCATCTTCATAAGCTTGATGAACTGCTTCATGAACTTGGCCACTAACAAGATCAAAACCAAACTTTGAATCTTCTTGTCCAGTTGAAATATAATCATGGGTATGAGCTTCGACTCCTGGAGTAATTCGAAGTAGGACATCCATCTTATAATCCCGTTCTTGACAAATACGACTTAATTCTCTTAATTCATAGAAGTTATCAACAACGACACATCCAATTTGAGCTTCAACAGCCATTTCAAGTTCAGCTAAACTTTTGTTATTCCCATGAAAATGTATACGCTCCATCGGGAAATCAGCTTCTATTGCTGTATATAGTTCACCTCCAGAAACCACATCGAGGCTTAATCCTAGCTCTTCGGCTAGCTGGAACATAGCAATACAGCTAAATGCTTTGCTTGCATACGCAACTTGAAACGGAACACCTTCTTTTTTGAATGCTTCTTGAAATTGCTGTGCACGCTCACGAATTAAAGCAACATCATAAACAAATAATGGCGTACCATATTGTTTTGTAAGCTCAATTGTATTAACACCACCTATTACTAGATGTCCTTGATCATTTATTTGACTCGTTCCGTGTGAATACATCATCTGTTGTCTCTCCTTTTTCCTTTTCCAAAGCGTATCAAATTCTCATTTTATAAGAATTTGATAAACCTGTGTAAACTAAAAAAGCAGCTAATGTCCCTGCACTAGCCACTAACAAATGTTACCAAGCATCGACCACAAATCATGTAGTCAACGAACCAGCCATGGCAAACAATATTCTATCACCACTACAGTAATTACTAGGTATTATAAAATAATGTTAACTTTATCATATTAACTATATTTGATCAAGGTACACTTTACTAGGGGACATGGTATTCTTCTTAAGAATTTTTGAGGATATAATATATGCCTAATCATTGCAAATATTATACCCTCTAAAAGCTTAGGATCCATATAACTTCATGTCTTATCCACTTTTATGATCTTATTTTTGCTTAACTTTATCTTGAGGATTTACGATGCTTGGGCGAAATTTAGCAGAAGGAACCGTAGAACGGACTAGAATATGCCACATTGCAGGTGGATCAAACGGCAAAAACGGCCATAAGTATGGTTTTGAAAATGCACGAATTGCTGCAAGGCATATAATAAATAATGTGAACCCTACTACTAGTCCTGGCACTTTAAATGCTGCGACAGCTACAATCAAGAAAATTCTTATCGTTCTCAAAGCAATTCCCATTTCATAACTTGGCGTAGCAAACATACCAATTGCTCCTATCGCCACATATAAAATAACTTCCGGAGTGAAGTAACCAACTTCAATCGCGATCTCACCAATCAACAACGCTGCAACTAAACCAAGTGCCGTTGCAAGAGGAGAAGGAGTGTGTATCGCAGCCATCCTTAATAACTCAATACCGAGTTCTGCAAAAATAATTTGCAAAAACACCGGAATATTGGTTGTTTCATTGGGTCCAATAAAATCAAGAGCCTCCGGTAAGATATCAGGATTCATTGTAAGCAATAGCCAAAACGGCAAAATAAGTAAAGAAAAGAAAATCCCAATAAAGCGAGTCCACCTTAATACCGTACCTATAAAAGGCGCTTGTCGATATTCTTCTGCATGTTGAACATGATGAAAAAATGTAGTTGGTGTAATAATGACACTCGGTGACGTATCAACCATTATTAACACATGTCCTTCAAGTAAGTGGTTGGCAGCTACATCCGGCCTCTCTGTATAACGTACAAGTGGAAATGGGTTCATCCCTTGCTTCACAATATATTCTTCAACTATTTTGTCAGACATCGTTAAACCATCAATGTTAATACCTTCAAGTTCTTTCTTCAATATTTCAACCATCTTAGGATCAGCAATTCCGTCGACATAAGAAATACAAATATCTGTTTGTGATCGCCTACCTACTCGCATAATTTCATTACGTAAGCGATCATCCCTAATTCGACGGCGAGTTAACGCTGTGTTAATTATTATATTTTCAGTATAACCATCACGTGAGCCACGAACAACCCGTTCCGTGTCAGGTTCTTCCGGTCCTCTTGTAGGATAGCTTCTAACATCAATGACAATAGCTTTTTCTTCACCTTCCACTAAGATGAAGACGAGCCCAGATAGCATTTGAGTTGTTGCATCTTCTAGAATAGTCACATATTCTACTTGAATATGTGGCAAGTGATTAACTATAGCAGCATTCACATTGGTACGATCTGTCTTATTGCCTCGTGCATCTAACAACATCAATTCTCTAAGCAATTCTATTATGTACTGAACGTCACATAATCCATTTACATAGTACATTTGAATTTGCTTATCAAAAACCGTTAAAGTACGAACCCCAACATCGAACGAAGTCCCGAAACCAAGTCTCTTTTTCAGCTCCGCCTCATTTTCAACAATGTTTCGTGATATCGGGGTCTGTTGACTCTCAGGTACTTGACTCATGATATCCACTCCGTTCCAAAATGATTTCTACCGCTTGCTTTGTAATAGGGGCCCCTTTGTTTACCCTATCAAAACCAGCCATTTTACCAATGTCCCCTACTCCAACAACAACAGGAATGTCTAACTCATCCAAAATATAAACAGTATCTCCATTTATTCTTCCTATTTCTAAATCTGGTATCCCTTCCTTATCTACTCCAAATTCTGTTAAGTGTCCATAACGGTCAATGCTAACATCCACGTGTGTCCACTCGCTTGAATGAGTAGATGATGCAACCGCAATCGCGCCTAAAACTTCTATCTGTGGATGGGTCGCTACGTATTCCATTGCTTTTTCTCCTACTCCCATTTCTCTTTGACCACAGTCATCAAACATCACAAGAACTGGATCATAGGGAGTTGCCAAAATAAGAGAGACGATTTCTTCACCACTAATAGGAGTCGGATTCCCCCAAGAGTAACTTAGACACCTTCCCCCTATTTCTTTTGCCACTAATTCAACAACATTTTTGGCATGCTCATCTCCATCTGTAATTAAAATCACCTTTCGTCTCTCCAATTTGATCACCCCTTTGGTTTAAAGAAAATAGCTACTAAAAAGCTAAATAAAATAGAAGACGATATTCCAACTGATGTCACTTCAAAAACTCCCATACCAATACCAAAAAATCCGTAACGGTCCCCTTCAGACATGGCTCCGTGAACGAGAGAGTGACCAAAGCTTGTTATTGGAACTGTTGCTCCAGCGCCAGCAAAATCAATCAGCCGATCATACAAATGAAAGCCATCTAGTAACGCACCTGCTACAACAAGTGTGCTTAATGTATGGGTTGGTGACAATTTACAAATATCCATTAGTAATTGCCCGACAAAACAAATTAACCCTCCTACAACAAAAGCTGCAAGATATTCAAACATACTTACTCCTCCCGTTCAAATGACACCGCATGAGCGATACAAGGTATCGACTCTTTTTGTTGAATCATTAACGGACTAAGTAGCGCTCCCGTTGCCACTACTAGCATTCTTTTAATCCGCCCTTCTTTCATTTCTTTCATTAAATGTCCAAACGTTACAACTGCCGGACACGCTGCCCCACTACCTCCCGAAAAGACTGGCTGTTCTTGATGATAAATCATCACACCACAATCTTCATATCGATCTAAGGTGATGCCCTTTTCTTGTACTAGCTTGCGCAAAATTCCAGTTCCTACACGTGATAAATCTCCAGTCACAATCACGTCATAATAAGATTGGTCGCGCTCTGTCTCTCTCAAATGAGTAACAATTGTATCAGCTGCAGCCGGTGCCATAGCAGAGCCCATATCAAAAGGCTGTTTGATCCCATAATCAATTACTTTTCCAATTGTCGCTTCTGTCACTTTAATTTTCGAAGGTTTCTTTCCAACAATTACTGCACCTGCACCAGTCACCGTAAATGTTGAAGACTCTGGACGTTGGCCTGCAAACTCTGTCGGATAACGAAACTGTCGCTCTGCCGTTGCATTATGACTACTCACCGCTGTTAATGCTAAGTTGGCAACACCAGTATCGACAAATAATGAGGAAAGTGCCAACCCTTCCATTACTGTTGCACAAGCAGAAAAGAGTCCAAAAAAAGGCACATCAATGTCTCTAGCGTAATAATTAGACGTAACAATTTGATTAAGCAAGTCTCCAGCAAAAAAGTAATCCATTTCTTCGCTTTTTTTCTCGGCATCCTTTAGAGCTGTTTCTACCGCATCCTTCATTAAACGCCTTTCAGCTAATTCCCAATTATCTTCACCCGCATATAAATTGTCATAGCAAACATCAAAACAATTACCAAGAGGACCTTTGGATTCTTCTGGTCCAACTGCCGTTCCTACCCCCTCTATGTAAACAGGATGATCGAAATGCCATGTTTGCTTTCCTCGTCTTTGCAAATCAAACACGTCCTTTACGAATTAATCAACATTTCTACAAGCATTCTTGTTAGACCCACTAGATACGTTGATAACACACCAAACGCAATAACCGCCCCCGTTAACTTAAACATATTTGCTCCAATACCAAAAACAAGACCTTCACTTTTGTGCTCTAACGCAGCACTGGTCATCGCATTCGTAAACCCTGTAACAGGTACTAACGAGCCTGCACCAGCAAATTGGCCGAGTTTATCATAAACTCCGAAACCAGTTGCTAACGCGGCTAACAAAATGAGTGTCGCTAAAGTGGGACTCATAGCTTCTTCTTGTGTAATAGGTAAATAAGTCATATATATTCGGCTAATTGCCTGTCCAAAAGCACAAATTAAACCACCAACGATAAAAGCTTTTATTCCGTTTTTAAAAATATGGCTTTTAGGTTGATATAATTTTATATTTTTCTGATACAATTCTTTTTGCTTCTCATCTACAGCCAACATTCACACCTCATTTCTCGCTTATCAGACAGAAGAAAGGTCAACACAATATGTAACGTTAGTATGACTAAAGAAGTAATTTATCATTCCAGAAATGGTACATTTTTTGCAAATTCAAGAATAAGCGTTTTTTCATCAAAAATTTCTGAAACAACATGTAAAAGAGTCAACTTTTAAATATCTTTTTGTTACAGAGCTTCGTTTTTCATGCCATAGAGAAGAGGCAGAAAACGATAATTTTCTGCCTCTTTTTCAATCAAAGTAGATTTTATATACTGTTTCTTTATAAAGCTGAACTCCACTCTTCTATTTCAAAAATAAACAACTGTTTTTTTCTTAGGTTCATCCAATGTGGAATATTCTTTTTATGTGTTTTCTATTCGTTGTAGAAACTTTTACAAAATGAATGGTTAACATTTTTCTTTTCTTAGGATTTTTATTACACTAGTAAGTAGACTAAATTAAGGAGTGGTATAGTATATGGCAATTAACGCATTTTCTTTTGCACGTTCAACAAACATTTCAGCTCTTCAAGGGGCGACAGTGGAACAGATTGATAAAGTTCCGGAAGGCTTTTCCAACTCAGTACGTTGGAATGCCGGACATGTTCTCGTAATGGCTGATGCACTTTTGAGTCATTCAGAACATTATGAAGCTGTTCTTCCTTCGCATTACAATGAATTGTTTCATATGGGAACAAGCCCGAAAGATTGGAAAGAAGAGCCACCATCTGTTTCAGAAATAGTTGAGTTATCTGAAAAGCAACTAAGTGTTGTGAAAGCTCTTTATGAACAACACGCTAACAAAACACTTCCAAAACCATTTGAACTACATGGATATACCTTTGGAACAGTAAATGAATTGCTTAGCTTTATTGCATTTCATGAAGGAATACATTCTCAAGCAATTAAATCTTTGCTTAAGGCGCAGCAATAAGCAATTAGTACATTTATAAGGACAACAGTGTCCTTTTCTAAAAAACATACTAAAGAAGGACCTGCTCTCTATTTCTTCAAGAGTCAGATCCTTCTTTTTAGATAACCTCTACTTTATTAGACATCGCCCATTTCTAGCTTCATCTGTTCGAGAATTTTCTTCTCAAGCCTTGAAACTTGAACTTGTGAAATCCCAAGTCTTGTAGCGACTTCTGATTGAGTTTGATCTTTATAGTACCGAAGATACACAATCAATCTTTCTCTTTCGTCAAGATCGCGTATCGCTTCCTTCAAAGCAATTTTATCAAACCACTTTGTTTCAGCTTGATCGGCAATTTGATCTAGGAGCGTAATCGGATCTCCGTCGTTTTCATATACTGTTTCATGAATAGAGGATAGCGACCGATTGGCCTCACCTGCAAAAACGACTTCTTCTGGGGAAATCTCTAACGCTTCAGCTATCTCATTCACCGTTGGGGTACGCCCAAGGGACTTCGTCATCTCATCTTTCATTTTGCGAATTTTATTTCCTAGTTCTTTAATGGACCGACTTACCTTCACCGTACCATCATCACGCAAGAAACGCTGTATTTCACCAATAATCATCGGTACAGCATAGGTAGAAAATTTCACTTCATAAGATAAATCAAATTTATCAACTGATTTAATTAGCCCAATACAACCAATCTGAAATAAATCATCAGCCTCATAGCCACGGTTCATAAAACGTTGAACAACAGACCAAACAAGTCGTGTATTTCGGTTAACTATTAAATCACGAGCTTCATGATCCCCATCTTGGCTTCTAGCAATGAGAGCTTTTACTTCTGCGTCAGTAAAATGAGCTTGTTTTTTCTTCTGTTGTTTTACCTCGACATCCATAGGCAAAACTCCTTAATTACACATAGCTTTGCTATTTGTGAGTGTTTTTTTTACATAAACAGTTGTACCAATCATTGGTTCTGATACGACTTGGAGTTCATCCATGAAGTTTTCCATAATGGTAAAACCCATGCCTGAACGTTCAAGTTCTGGTTTGGTTGTAAATAGTGGCTGACGAGCCTCTTCAATATCTTGAATGCCCAGTCCTTCATCACGAATCGTAAGTTCTATCGTACCTTCTTCAAGCGTACAATGAATATAAACCATTCCATCTGGCTGGTTGTTATAGCCATGAATGATCGCATTTGTAACAGCTTCAGACACTACGGTCTTAATTTCTGTCATCTCATCCATTGTCGGGTCAAGTTGAGCAATAAAGGCTCCTACAGTCACACGAGCAAACGACTCGTTTTGACTTTGAGCAGAGAATTTTAAGTCCATCACATTTTGCATCACTTAGGCCACCCCCAAAGTCTGTAAAGCAAATTGTTCACTATCTTCTAGACGGATTATTTTAAATAAACCTGACATTTCAAACAAGCGTTTTACAGATGGAGAAATCGCACAAACAACCATCTCTCCTCCATTTGCTTTAACTTGTTTATATCTGCCTAGAATCACCCCTAAACCCGAACTATCCATAAAGGATAATAATTCTAAGTTTAAGACAATATGCTGTACTTGGCCGTCTGCTAGCACCTGTTCAACCTGCCCTCTTAATTCTTCAGCTGTATGATGGTCTAGCTCTCCTTCTAGCCGAACGAGCAACACGCTTCCTTTTTTCTCCAAATCAATTTGTAAACTCATTTAATCACTCCCTCTAGTTCGCTCACTCATGAGTTTTTGTTAGATGAACCTCCCATTTAGATAGATTCATCCACCATTTTTCTAGAGAGAATTTCTCCATTTTGTGTTGTTCTTCCTGCCAACTGACAAAACTAGTCTTCATTCGTAAAAACTAGTCAAAACAAGCGTTAAGCAGCGCCAAATTTTGCAAGGGTGCGCTTAAATAGCTTCCACCAAGACGCTTCAAAGACATCATCACCAGCGACTAATGGTGTTTCACTAAGGACTTCTCCTTCTTTTTCAATGTAGAGAGTACCAACATTGTCTCCTTTTTTAACAGGCGCACGCAAATTAGCATCGATCTCAAGACGTTCTGTTACATCATCAATCTTCACGCCTTTTTTCGTTAAAATTGATACTGATTCAGAAGTAACAACAGGAATATCGTCTTTATCTCCTTTACTTACCTCAACATCTGCTAATACATGGTCGCGATCATATAACTTATGTGTTTGGAATTGACTAAAGGCATAGTCGAGCATTGATGTAATTTGGGCGTTACGCTCTTTTGGAGAAGGAGCTCCCATAATAACCGTAATGACACGCATATCATTTTTCTCAGCTGTTGCCGTTAAGCAATACATTGCTTCACGTGTATATCCTGTTTTTAGACCATCAACACCAGGATAAAATTTAACTAACTTATTTGTATTGACGAGCCAAAATTTATCTTCTTCTGAATCTGCACGTAAATAATCCTCGTAAATACCTGTGTAATTCGTTATTTCATCATATTTTAATAACTCTTTTGAAATCATCGCTAAATCATATGCTGTTGTATAGTGGTTCTCTGCTGGTAGACCATTGGTATTAATAAAGTTTGTATTCTCAAGGCCTAATTCTTTTGCTTTTTCGTTCATCATTACAACAAATTCTTCTTCCGTACCAGCAATAAATTCAGCCATAGCTACGGATGCATCGTTTGCAGAAGCGACTGCAATAGCTTTTAGCATATCGCTTACACTCATTTCTTCTCCAGGTTCTAAAAAGATTTGTGAGCCACCCATTGATGCTGCGTATTCACTTGTACGAACCATATCATCGTAAGCAATTGATTCCTTCTCTATTGCTTCCATAATTAACAGCATTGTCATAATTTTCGTCATACTAGCAGGTGGTAATTTTTCGTGACTATTTTTGTCAAAGATGACCTCTCCTGTATCACGTTCAATCACAATTGCTGAAGATGCATTTTCCGCTAACTTTGCCTTTTTTTCTTCAGCACTTACCACCGGCGTTAAGACACCTAAAACAAGGCATACGGTTAAAAAACTGGATAGAACTTTCCTCATCTCCATCCGACCTCCATCTCATATTCGTAGTCGTCCTTAGGCGCTCCTATCTACTTACCAAAATAGGAAACTCCACCCAAGTTGGCTACATTCCATTCTTTCCAAGTAGTTTTCTCCTTATACATAGATGAGAATATTTCCAATGAAATGGAACGCTAGTTAACTAATATTGCCTATGATAGGATGAGATAAGATTCATTTTAATGTGAATTGATTTCTTACTTAAATGTTAGTGGTATTGAGAATGACTTTTTTTAAAACTTAGCAAGGGAATGATTACTATTTTATATTTTCTTCAAATTGGGTTTGTTCTAGTAGCAATCTCCTATTTTTGGTATATAACTATGAAACAAAGAAGTTGGAAATTTGCTATTTTCCTTAGCATGATAACACTTGGTGGATTAGGAATATTTCTAGATAAAACCATTCCCTATTCATTGTTTATACTGAGTAACTTGAAAACTTTGAATTACTCAAACAACAATTTGAAGAAGAGCATACGAAGAATGTCACAAAATCATTTAAAGCCCTTTATGAAGCAGAACCTTTATTCGAAGAAATGGACATGTTACCAGACGGAGAATGTATGAATAATCTTGACTTATCCATATGTCATAGTGAAACACACTTTTCTATTACATTGAATGATCAAACCTATCTAGATTTAGATCTATTAAAGGATAACTATATTTTCAATGATTACCTTATCATAAGCGAAGAACATACAAATTACTTCTTGCCACATACTGAGATAGAACTCACAGAAGGATCTCTCTCAGCTGAGTATACGAATATAACTTATGAAGTAATTGGGGACATACGGAGGTAAATGCAAAAAAACCTCGAAGCTTTGAGCCGCCCCCCAAAAGTTAGACCAAACTTTTGGGGGTGTTTTTTTATGGCTAAATATGATGATGAATTTAAGTTAAGGATTGTTAAAGCATATCTGAGTGGAGAAGGTGGTTACCGAAAATTGGCAAAAGAATGGGGGATGTCAGATTCTAAGCCTCTAAGAAATTGGGTTCGTATCTATAACACTGTGGGCGAAAAAGGATTAGAAAGAAGAAAAACACCTAAAAGCTATTCTGGGAAATTCAAGCTAGATGTTATACACTATTACCAAACTAGTGGAGAGTCTTATCTTGATGTTGCCATTAAATATAACCTTTCAAATCCAGGAATAGTGAAACATTGGCACCAAACATTTTTAGAAAGCGGACTAGAAGGACTCTCAAAACCAAAGGGGCGTCCAACTATGTCAAAGAAACCAAAAAAACAACAAAAAGCAGAAAAGAAGCTAACACGAGAGGAACAATTAGAACGCGAGAATGAACTCTTACGCGCGGAGTTAGCTTTCATAAAAAAGCTCCGAGCTTCAGGGGAAAATATACCGAGCCGACTGCTAAAACAGAAGCCAGAGTCATTCAAGAACTCCGACAAGACTTCAAATTAGTGGTTCTCCTTGAAGCTACAGGCATGAAAAAAGCAACTTATATGTATTGGCAAAAACAAATGAATACAACAAATAAAGATGAAGAAATTGAACAACGAATCAAAGAATTGTTCGAGGAACACAATGGCAATTACGGTTATCGCCGGATCACAAAAGAACTTCAGGGTAAGGAAATGATGATTAATAAGAAGAAAGTACAACGAATTATGCAGAAACTTGGTTTGAAGTGTATCTCATATACACGCAAATCACGTAAATACAGCACGTATAAAGGAAAAGTTGGTACCATAGCGAATAATCGTATTCATCGCCGTTTTTACACGAGTGTTGTGCATCAAAAAATCACAACAGATACAACAGAATTTAAATATTATGACAGAGATAAAAATGGCAATATCCAAATTAAGAAAGCTTATTTTGATCCTTTCTTAGATATGTTTAATAGTGAAATTATCTCTTACCATCTCTCAAAACAACCAAATGCTAAAGCCATCATTGAAGCTTTGGAAGAAGCCATTGAACGGACAGATGATTGCCCTTATCGCCGTACATTTCATTCAGATCAAGGCTGGGGCTATCAAATGAAAGTTTATACACATAAGTTGAAAGAGCATAAAATTTTTCAAAGTATGTCTCGAAAAGGGAACTGTATCGATAATTCACCAATGCAAAATTTCTTTGGCATCATGAAACAAGAAATGTACTATGGAAAAGTCTACCATAGTTTCAAGGAACTCGAACAAGCCATTGTTAAGTATATAGACTACTACAATAACAAACGAATCAAGGAAAAGCTGCATTGGATGAGTCCGATTCAGTTTAGAGAAGCGCGACAAGGGCTTCTCTCCACCGTGCCTGCTTAATTGTTTTACAAGAACATCTAGCTGTCAAGAGCCACTCCGTTCCTTCTCTTGACAGCTAGATAACCCTGTAAAAGATGGTTGTTAAGCACGGTGGTGAAGATTCTTGAGAACACAAAAAATCGGAGTAGGATTTCTACTCCGAAAAAAGTTTAACTTTTTGGGGTCACCTTACTTATAGACTTCGAGGTTTTTTATTTTATGACTTTACCACTTCTTTTAAGTTAAGAGAAGGACCAAAGAATTCATATTGAATATTTTCCTCATTAATTCCTAACTTTTCTAGAATTACGACAATGGCTTTCATAAATGGCACAGGTCCACATACATAAAATATCGCTTCTTGTTCCTTCACTATTTTCTCTAAAAACGCTTGGTCAATATAGCCTTCGTGATCAGAAGTGTTTGACTCCCTATCTTTCGTTGTTGGATTCGCATAACTAATATAACTTGCAGCACTAGTAAGTGTTGAGATGGTTTCTTTTACTTCTGTTCCAAAAGCATGGACATCACCATTTCTTGCGGCATGAACGAATGTCACTTTTCGATTTGGCTGTTTTGCAGCAATCGTCTTTAGCATGCTCATCATTGGTGTTACACCCACTCCACCACTAATCAAATAGACTGGTTTTGTTTCCTCAGTATTCAGTACAAAATCTCCTGCAGGTGCGCTTAGCTCAATTTCAGCTCCTACATCATAGCGATCATGCAAATAATTTGATACTTTCCCAGCTGGATCTCCTTCGTTTTCACGCTTTACCGATATCCGATATGTGTCATTGTTTGACTTGTCAGATAAACTGTATTGTCTATTTAGAAGATAGCTTTCGCCTTCCACCTGAAGGCGAATAGAGACATATTGTCCTGGTAAAAAACTTGGTACCCTTTGACCATCCTTTGGTTTTAAATAAAAAGATGTAATTAAATCGCTCTCTTTTACTTTTCTCACAATCTGGAAAGGTTTAAAGTCTTTCCAACCACTTTCCTGTTGTTCAGCCTCTTGATACATTTCTTTTTCAACTTGAATAAAAACATCAGCTATAACCCCGTAAGCCTCTCCCCACGCTTGTAAAATTTCATCAGTTGCAGCTTCTCCTAACACATCTTTAATTGCTTTTAACAAGAATTCACCGACAATAGGATAATGCTCTGCTTTCACTGCCAAACTCCGATGTTTATGCGCAATTTGTTTAACAGCTGGTAGTAATACCTCTAATTGGTCAATATATTTAGCTGCAGCTGTTACGGTATTCGCTAAAGCCGTTTGTTGTCTTCCTTTTTTTTGGTTTGCATGATTAAAAATGTTCAATAATTCTGGATGAGACTCAAACATTGTTTTGTAAAAGTGTGTTGTGATTTCTTCCCCTTTGACTTCAAGAATTGGTGCTGTTGCTTTAACTACATCAATTGTTTTTTGAGATAACATACGAATCCCCCGTTTTAAAAGAAGTATTTTAAATACATCTTAATCATAGGGGTGCAAGCAATAATAAGCAATATTCTAAATACATCTTTTGCTAAATTGTCACAACCTTCACTATTTTTTGTGATAAATTAGACAGAAAATTTATTGAGATTCAGGACATTTACAATAAAAAAATACCCCCATCTGTTTTGGTAGGGGTATTTATGATTAACATTTGTGGGCTAGGGATTTTTATTTAAAATTGAGAACCTCCAAGCTGTTGTTCAGCCTGTTGAACTAGACGTTTGGTGATCTCGCCTCCAACAGAACCGTTAGCACGTGCTGTTGCATCTGCACCTAGTTGTACACCAAACTCAGAAGCAATTTCATACTTCATTTGATCTAAAGCCTGTTCAACTCCAGGTACTAATAATTGGTTGCTACTGTTGTTGCTTGCCATTTTTAGTTCACCTCACTTTGTCGTATTCAGTAACTATTGTGTGAGACTCACTGAAACTTATGCAACTTTTTTGTTGGTAAAGTTTTCTTCTAAAAGCTGGAAGCCTTTACAAATACATAAAACTTTAAATAGAGTTAGAAACTAAACATGTTTCAATTAGTTTTATTTAGGAGGGAACAAATAACGTGGATCAAGAAATGCATTATAGCAAAGATAACAAATTTATACCGATTACATCCGTATCTGATGGAGTTATTCAAGAAGTCGCTCCTAATATTTATTGCTTACCTGTACAAGTTGTGAATGTTTGTTTCGTTGGTAATCCATCAAAAGCAAGTGAATGGGTATTAGTCGATACCGGCATGCCAAAATCTGCAGATATTATCCTTAATGCTTTAAAGGAAAAGTTTGGATCAGCACACCCTCCTCGAGCTATTGTTTTAACACACGGGCACTTTGACCATGTCGGAGCAATTGTAGAATTAGCTGAAAAGTGGGATGTGCCAATCTATGCTCATTCTGCTGAATTCCCTTTTTTAACAGGAAAAGAAAGCTATCCAGAACCTGATACAAGTGTAGAAGGAGGGCTTATTGCAAAAATGTCCTCCTTGTTTCCTAATGGACCTACCCAATTAGGAAGTCGATTAAAAGAACTGCCTAAAGACCATCGTATTCCGGAAATGCCTGGTTGGAGATGGATCCACACACCAGGTCATACACCAGGTCATTGCTCTTTTATAAGGATTGAAGACAATGCATTAATCGTGGGTGATGCTTTTGTAACAGTGAAGCAGGATTCCCTCTATAAAGTACTAACTCAAGAAAAGGAAATAAATGGACCACCTCGATACTTAACTACAGATTGGGAAGCAGCTTGGGAATCTGTTGGCATCTTAAAACATTTAGAACCTACCGTTGCTATCACTGGCCATGGGCTGCCCATGTACGGTGAAGAATTAGCAAAAAATTTAGATCAACTAGCGAAAGATTTTGATAAAATCGCTATTCCTGATTATGGACGCTATGTCGATCCGACTATCCACTAGATATTAATTAGGTATCCCAAGGAAGAACCTTGAGGATACCTTTTTTCTATATAGCTACACAATTTCTTGCATACTATTTTCTTTACTTCTCTTCTTTTTCTTTCTCCTGAAGCTCAGCTAGCTTCGCTAACAGAATGTGCTGTGGCATGTGCATGATTTGCTCAATTGGGACATTTAGAGATTTGGAAAGCTTTTGAGCCGTATCTGCAGAAATTTGTAATGGTCTCATTATGTAAGACCCCTTTCCTTATAGTTTAATGATATATATATTTAATCATAAAACCAGACAATGGTTCAATGCTAGTCTCTTTCCTTTTACATATAACCTCCTTTTTACACCTAACTACAAAAAAAGATTCTATTCAAGTAAACCAAACATACGAATATAGAAAATATGATTGGAGGTATTTTTTTATGATTCATACCGTACAAGCAGGTGAGACCTTATTTTCGATCTCCGAAGATTACCGAGTCCCGATTGAATCCATCATCACAGCCAATCCTGGTATTGATCCAAATGTTATATTAGTAGGGCAAAATATAGTAATCCCCGGTCTTCCTTCCCCTTACTCCATTCCATATTCAATCCATGTCTCTTTGACTGATCGAACATTAACTTTAATGTTCGAAGGTCAGATTCAGAAAGTTTATCCCATTGCTGTCGGACGCGTACTTCATGAGACACCAATAGGAGATTTTATTATCATTAACAAAGCACCTAATCCAGGTGGGGCTTTTGGTACAATGTGGATGAGCCTTTCCAAAAAGCATTATGGCATTCATGGTACAAATGATCCAGGTTCCATCGGACAATATGTTTCACGTGGTTGTATTCGTATGTTTAATCACGATGTCGAAGAACTAGCAAGAACAATCCCAATTGGAACAGCTGTATTCATTCGACCTTAATTCCTGTGCTTGTTCAAATAAGGTTCTCTCTTTTGAACAAGTACTAATCAATGAATTATTACCAATGCCTCTTTGCCTCCAAACCGTTGTGGTAAACTAATGAAGATGAAAGATTGGAGGTCACTGTATGAAACTTCTAACAACAAACTCAGCAGAAGATCGCAAGCAAATTTTGAAGGATATCGCTGGTACTTTTTCTTCTCGTGCACAAAAGCATGACGAAGAAAATACATTCCCGATGGAAAATATACAAGATTTAAAAGAAATCGGATACACAACCTTAACCGTACCAAGAATTTATGGAGGAAAAGAACTCCCTTTATTAGAATGGCTTCAATTGCAAGAAATCATTGCTACATATGACGGGTCTACAGCTCTATCAATTGGTTGGCATATGGGGATTGTTTCACAATTAAATGAAAACAAATCATGGTCCAAGAGCATTCTCGATCGCGTTTTTTATGAAGTAAGATATGAAGGGAAATTACTTAATGCCGCCTCATCTGAACGAGAAACAGGGAGTCCTACTCGTGGTGGAAAGCCGACAACAAAAGCGAAAAGGGATAATGATAGTTGGATTATTACAGGCCGTAAGAGTTTCACCTCTATGGCTCCAGCTCTTGATTACTATATTGTTTCTGCAACAATGGAAAATGGTCAAATAGGGAATTTTTTAGTCCATAGCTCTGCAACCGGGATAAAAATAGAAGAAACTTGGAACTCGATTGCCATGCGAGGGACAGCTAGTCACGACCTATATTTAAGTAATGTCAAAATTCCACTTGACCATTTTGTTGAAACGATCCAACAAAAAAACAGAAGACCAACTGGGTGGCTGTTACATATACCTGCATGTTACCTTGGAATAGCTCAGGCCGCTCAATCCTATGCAATCAACTTCGCAAAGTCTTATACACCAAATAGTCTTTCTCACCCGATAAAAGACCTGCAAACTATCCAAATGAAAACTGGAGAAAATGAAGCGGATCTAATCCAAGCTCGCCACTTTCTCTATGGGGTCGCTCTAAAATGGGATAATAGTCCTCCTGAAGAGCGAGCACATATGCAAGGTGAATTAGGAGCTGTGAAGTACCACGTTGTTAACAGTGCTATCAAGATCGTCGATCGTGCGATGCGAATCGTTGGAGCTCAAAGCTTGTATAGGGAAAATGCCATCCAGCGTTATTATCGTGATATTCGCGCTGGTCTTCATAATCCACCGATGGATGATGGTACTTTGCTTTTACTCGCTTCTGAAGCTTTTAAATTCTCAAGCGAAGAGTAAATGTCAAGTATCATTATTAAAAATATATTGACAATTTCAAAATTACACGCTAATATTTAAATAGTTTACAATCCGAGAGATCAGATGATAAAGATTTGGAGTACTGTTTTCCTTAGCACACTATTGATTTACATCGGTCGTGTGAAAAGGCCAAACATAGCTTCACACTTATGCATTAACGATAATTCGAGGTTGTCTCAAAACAAGTTCTTTTCCGTGTTCAGTGGATGAAAAGAGCCATTATGAGACAACCTCATTTTTTTCTAGTGAAATATAAAATGACTGTAACAAATAACGAATTTGTTGATGGAAATCTATTAAAATAATTGAACACTAACTTTATTTATTGCTCCAAGGAGGTTTACTATGTCACAAACAAAGGGAACAACAGAAGCCACGATCTCAAAAGCCTTAACGCAATGGGAAAAGGATTTCTTAGGCAGAGGGTCTGTTTCTGTAAAAACAGACATTATCCGAGATATGATTATCGTTACATTAAAAGGCGTTCTAACCCCTGCTGAATATGCTCTTTGTCAAAAAGTTGAAGGAAGATTATCAATAAAAAAGATCAGATGTGAACTTGTAGAGTCGGGTCGTGAAACGTTAGGACAATTAATTGAACAATTAACAGGGATTGAAGTTGTTACATTTCACACTGATATAAGTACGAAAACAGGAGAACGTATTATGGTATTTCGCCTAGCAAAAGATCTAGAAAAAAAGATAGGTTAATAATGAACCGGGAGAGCTTTAAAAAGCATAAAAATGCTAGTTAAAGGTAAACCGACAATTATAAGAAGCAGTTCGCAAGCTAATTGTAGCGACTGTTCCTATAATTGTCGGTTTTTTTTATGAACAAGGAGGAATGAGAGATGTATGAAATCATAATCCAAAATTTATTATCACCTGTTGTATTGTTTTTTGTTTTAGGGTTAGTTGCGGCGCTTCTAAAATCAGATTTAAAGTTCCCCAGTGCCCTAAGTGAAACACTTAGCATTTTCTTACTGATTGCAATTGGCTTAAAAGGAGGAATTGAACTTTCAAAATACACATTATCTGAAGTAATGAGCCCTGTAATCGCAACATTGTTTTTGGGCTCAATCTTACCGATTGTTACCCTTCTTTTGCTTAAAACCATTAAGCTTGATAAAAAAAATGCCATTGCACTTGCAGCAACATACGGCTCGGTGAGTATTGTTACGTATGGGGCAGCTATTTCATTTCTAGAGCAAACAGGGACCACATATGAAGGCTTTATGAATGCGATGGTCGTTCTAATGGAAAGCCCAGCTATTATCATTTCATTAATTTTGCTGAAAATAATGGATCAAAAAAAGACGGGAGAGCCCTACTCTTCGAAAAATATTGCCTTTGCATCTCCTGTGACTGCTTGGATTGATAAAGATGTCTTGAAAGAGGCCTTATTTGGAAAGAGTATATTGCTGTTAATCGGCGCCCTTGTTATTGGACTAATTGCTGGTGAACGAGCCATCCCTGCTGTCCAACCACTATTTATCGATTTATATAGTAGTATTTTGATTCTCTTTTTACTTGGAATGGGACTTACTGCTGGTGAACGTTTGCCAGAAGTTCGAAAACACGGCCCTCAACTGATGCTGTTTGGTATTATTATGCCCATTGTTGGAGGGGCATTAGGTGTACTAGTAGGATATATTACTGGGCTATCACTAGGTGGAATGACACTAATGGGAGTACTCTCCGGTAGTGCGTCATATATCGCGGCACCGGCAGCCCTTCGTACCTCTGTACCTGAGGCTAATCCATCCGTTTATTTAGGACTCGCACTTGGGATTACGTTCCCGTTTAACTTAATAATTGGGATTCCACTTTATTATCAATTCGCTCAATGGCTGTTACTATTGTAAGGAGGTTCTTATTATGTTACAGATGAATGAAACAACCCCCATTAAAAAAGTACTTGTTATTAGTGATAGTAATCACGAATTTCAGCTACAACTTCCTAAAATACTAAATATCGATCCCTCTCACTTACTCGTTCTTTCAAGTGTAGGAGCCACTGTCAATCAACCATATGGCTGTTTAGTACGGAATATTATTTTAGAAATTTACCAACAGAGTATTGAGCAAATCTATCTAATTGCTCCAATTGACCATACGTACCCTAAAGTGAATCCATCGACCTTACTTAATAAGTTTGAAAATGATGGGATTAGTCAAGAACTCCTCGATACTATAGACTACAGCCGGGTCATGAAAGATGATATCATTTCTTGGATTAAAGGAAGCGATACTGATATTGAAGAAACGTTACTAAATAGCCTTACTTTATTAAATAAACATCCACTTATACCAAATCGTATTTCCATATCAGCCTTTACAGTTGATTTACAAACTGGAAAGCTTACAGAGGTTCAAGAACAAAGTAAAACAGAAACAGGCATTGGCTAATGAACAATAGGTGCTGTCCCAATAGGTGCGAATCTAACCTTTTTGGACAGCACCTGTTATTTAACGTCCAGATCTCCTAAAATTTGAGTTGACGAACGTTTATGTTATAGTAAATGATAAATAATGCCTTATTTTTTTAGGCAGTCATTAGGAGGTTAAATATGAGTGTACATATTGGAGCAAAACAAGGTGAAATAGCTGAAACAATCCTTTTACCTGGGGATCCTTTACGAGCTAAATACATTGCAGATACATTTTTAGAAGATGCTGTTTGCTATAATGAAGTGAGAGGAATGTTAGGATTTACAGGTACCTATAAAGGCGAACGTATTTCTGTTCAAGGGACCGGTATGGGAGTACCTTCTATTTCAATTTATATTAATGAGCTAATGCAAGAATATAACGTACAAAATTTAATACGTGTTGGAACCTGTGGTGCGATCCAAAAAGACGTCAAGGTCCGTGACGTTATTTTAGCGATGAGTGCTTCAACGGATTCACAAATGAACCGTCTAACATTTGGTGGTGTAGATTACGCTCCTACAGCAAATTTTGATTTATTAAAAAAGGCGTATGATGTTGGTCTAGAAAAAGGCTTAAACTTAAAAGTAGGAAACGTTTTTACTGCTGATATGTTCTATAATGACAATGCAGAGCTTGAAAAATGGGCTAATTACGGTGTGTTAGCTGTTGAAATGGAAAGCGCGGCTTTATATACATTAGCTGCAAAATTCGGTAGAAATGCCCTATCAGTCCTAACCGTTAGTGATCACATTTTAACTGGCGAAGAAACGACATCAGAAGAACGCCAAACAACATTTAGCGATATGATGGAAGTTGCTTTAGAAGCAACAACAAAAAAATAATTACCAAAGCTTGAAGACTAGATTTCTGGCCTTCAAGCTTTACTATTGTTTCATTAAAAAAGCAGACCAATCATGGTCCACTTTTTTATTCATTCTTTTATAATTATTTGATCTCATTATATATTAAAGTTGGCTTTTCAACCCTGCCATCTGCAAACGAATAAGCTGTTTGTATCATCTCAATCACATCATTAACATCTTCCTTATTCGCATGAAGGGTAGCTATTGTTTCTCCTGTTTGAACAGAATCACCAATCTTTTTATTTAAAACAATCCCTACAGCTAAATCTATATTTGATTCTTTCGTCACTCGACCAGCTCCAAGTAACATAGCTGCGGTTCCAATTTTATCGGCGACAATCGCTTGAACTGTTCCTGATTGCGTTGCTTTTACTTCAATTTGATATTTCGCTTGTGGTAGTTTCTTTAAGTCATCAACGACCGTTGGATCGCCATTTTGCGATTGAATGAACACTTTCAACGATTCTAGTGCCTTACCATTTATAATTACATTCTCAAGCATTTGGCGAGCTTCTTCGATTGTAGATGCTTTCTTTGCTAAAAAGACCATTTGACTTCCTAATGTTAGACACAACTCTCGTAGATCATCCGGTCCTTCTCCTCTTAGCATCTCAATTGCTTCTTTTACCTCAAGAGCATTTCCAATCGTATAACCTAGTGGCTGATTCATATCAGAGATGATAGCCATCGTCTCACGTCCAAGGCTTTTCCCAATCGCAACCATTGCTTCTGCTAACTCTTTCGATTGATCAAGTTCTTTCATAAATGCACCAGATCCTGTCTTCACATCAAGTACGATGGCATCGGCTCCAGAAGCTATTTTTTTACTCATGATTGAACTTGCTATTAGTGGAATTGAATTAACAGTTGCCGTTACATCCCTTAGTCCATAAAGTTTTTTATCTGCCGGTGTGAGATTGCCTGTTTGACCGACAACAGCTAGCTTATTCGTATTTACTAGCTTTGTAAAATGTGCTGTGTCAATTTCAACACTAAATCCAGGGATTGCTTCAAGCTTATCAATTGTGCCCCCTGTATGGCCTAGCCCTCTTCCTGACATTTTCGCTACTGGAACCCCAACAGCTGCTACTAATGGCGCTAAAGCGATAGTCGTTTTATCACCTACCCCACCCGTTGAGTGTTTATCTACTTTTACACCTTCAATTGCCGATAAGTCAATTTGGTCTCCTGATTCTACCATGGCCATTGTTAACTCAGCTCGCTCATTTGTTGTCATGTCTTGGAAGAATATTGCCATTGCAAACGCTGCAATTTGATAGTCAGGAATATCGCCTTTTGTATAGCCCTCAATGACAAAGCGAATCTCCTCTTTTGTTAACTCATGACCGTCACGTTTTTTTTCAATAAGGTCAACCATACGCATTTGTAACACATCTCCTTTTACACTTTGTATCCTCGTGAGGACTTTCTCATCAGAACATCACTCGAAATTTCCTTCATGAAAGTGGTTCCAATTTTAATTATTTTGTAGTCACTTTTCCTTACATTTCTTTAGCAATTGCTTTCACAAGAGCTAGAAAATCTGATTTCACTTTTTCAGTTGTTTCGATAACTTCATCATGTGTTAGTGGTTGGGGTAATATTCCCGCAGCCATATTCGAAATGCAAGAAACCCCAAGTACTTCAAGTCCTGCATGGCAGGCAACAATTACTTCTGGAACCGTTGACATTCCCACTGCATCCGCACCCAGTTTACGAAGCATTCGTATTTCAGCTGGTGTCTCATAGGTAGGTCCAGTGTTTCCAACATAAACCCCTTCTCGAATAGGTATATTTAATTTTTCAGCTTGTTTGTGTGCAAGCTCTCTTAATGATGGGGAGTAGGCACTTGACATATCAGGAAAACGAACTCCGAATTCATCATCATTTGGTCCAATTAACGGGTTTTGACCCATATTATTTATGTGATCATTAATGATCATTAGATCACCTGGCTCGTACTGTTCATTCACACCACCTGCAGCATTCGTGACTATAATTTGTTCTACCCCCAATTTCTTCATGACTCGAACAGGAAAAGTAACAATATCCATACTATAACCTTCATAAAAATGAAAGCGCCCTTGCATCGCTACAACTTGTTTACCTTCTAAAGTTCCAAATACCAATTGGCCAGCATGTCCTGACACCGTTGAAACCGGGAAGTTTGGAATTTCATTATACGGTACCTTAATTGGATTTTGAATCTCATCTGCTAGAACCCCTAAGCCTGATCCAAGTATCAGACCAATCGTTGGTGTCTCCTCAATTTTCTCACGTAAATATGAAACTGTTTGTTCAATCATTGCCATGTTTTTTCTTCCTCCTTAAAATAGAGAGGCACCAAAGGAACAAATGCCCTTTTTCATTGTCCTTGAGAAGCCTCTCTTTTTCACAATTATTATAATTCGTTTAAAAAGCTTCTCCCATGCTTAGGAAGCTTTAAGCCAAAGTTATCTGCAATTGTTGCTCCGACATCAGCAAAAGTTTGACGTGTACCAAGGTCTTTAGCTTCTCTTTGTAACTTGTTGTAAACTAGAAGTGGTACAAGCTCTCGTGTGTGATCTGTACCATGATGCGTTGGATCATTTCCATGGTCTGCTGTGATAATGAGTAAATCATTATCCTTAAGCTCCTCTATTACCTGTTTTAACTGGCAATCATATTGCTCTAATGCTTTTCCGTATCCAATTGGATCACGTCGATGTCCATATAAAGCATCAAAGTCTACTAAATTCAAAAAACTTAGTCCCGTAAAAGGCTTACGGATTGTGCCCAATAATTTCTCCATTCCATCATCGTTTGAAACCGTTCTGATTGATTCGGTCACACCCTCGCCATCATAAATATCCGAAATTTTACCGAGTGCGATCGAATCAAACCCACTGTCGGCTAACTCATTCATAACAGTACGATCAAACGGCTTTAATGCATAATCATGACGATTGGACGTACGAACCCAATTACCCTCTTCTCCTACAAATGGCCGTGCAATAATTCGCCCGATCATATATTTAGGATCAAGCGTAATTTTACGTGCTTTTTCGCAAATTTCATATAGCTCTTCAATCGGAACAATGTCCTCATGTGCAGCAATCTGCAGCACCGAGTCAGCAGAAGTATAGACAATAAGGTTACCAGTCTTCACATGTTCTGCTCCGAGTTCGTCTAATATTTCCGTCCCTGATGCTACTTTATTTCCGATCATTTTCCGGCCCCATTGCTTTTCAAGCTCATCAACTAGCTCTTGTGGAAAGCCATTCGGGAACACTTGAAACGGCTCTTTAATATGTAACCCCATTAACTCCCAATGCCCTGTCATCGTATCTTTTCCACTTGAAGCCTCTTGCATTATTCCGTAATGGGCTAGTGGCTTATCTACTTTAGCTATCCCCCTTATCTCTCGAATATGACTTAAACCTAATGCAGCCATATTCGGCATATTAAGTCCGTTCATTTTTTCAGCTATATGTCCAAGCGTATGAGACCCTTTATCCCCAAACTTGGCTGCATCTGGTGCTTCGCCAATGCCTACTGAATCCATTACAATTAAGAAAATACGATCATAACGATAATTATTCACACAAAATTCCTCCTTTTATTCTATACTATGCCCTACTTTTCATTTGATTTGAAAACTAAACTGTTGTCAGAAGTCTGACCTCTTTAGATAAATGTTCTATGCTCTGGGATGATACTGAGCATAGACATCTTTCATACGCGCTTTTGTTACATGTGTATAAATTTGTGTTGTAGAAATATCAACATGTCCTAACATCTCTTGAACTGCTCTTAAATCAGCACCATTCTCAAGCAAATGTGTGGCAAAGGAATGCCTAAGGGTATGTGGTGTTAACGGTTTATCGATGTTTGCCTTACTAGCAAGCTGCTTAAGAATTTTCCAAAACCCTTGTCGTGAAAGTGGCCTGCCATGATGATTTACAAATAACACATCATGACGCTGTTTTTTCATCAGCGAAAGGCGACAAGATTCTAAATATCTTTTTAAAGCTGTTGTTGCTTCCCCACCGAGTGGGATAATGCGTTCTTTGTTGCCCTTCCCCATACATCTTACAAACCCCATTGATAAATGGGTATCAGTCACAGTAAGGTTGATTAGTTCAGAAACACGCATTCCGGTAGCATACAACGTTTCTAACATCGCCTTATTCCGAATTGAAATCAAGTCATTATCAGAAGGAGACTCAAGTAACGACTCAACCTCTTCCATTGATAAGATTTTAGGTAGACGTTTTGCCCTTTTTGGTATATCTAAATGAACTGAAGGATCCTTGTCGGCCAATTTTTCACGAAGCAAGAACTGATGAAACGAGCGAATTGAAGCAATCGTTCTTGCAATGCTTGTCTCTGCACGTCCATTGTCTTTAAGAAAATACAAATACTCAACGATTGTCTGCCGATCAATTTCATTAACCATTTTTCCCTCAACGTTACGAACATAAAGCTCGTACTGTTTCAAGTCACGCTTATACGATTGGATAGTATTTTGAGCTAACCCACGTTCTACTTGTATGTACTGTAGAAACTCATTTATTTCCTGTTCCACCTGTATCGCCCCTATAATGAGCTAACGATCATTCTCCTTCTTGATAGAACAGCATTAAACGCTCAATCCAAGAAGCTGAATTCCCTCCATCTTGTTCCATTTGGAAGACTTTTACCGCTTTTCCTTGAGGTTCATCATAGCGATGATAGCTCTCATATTCTTGACTTACCCATAGAATACCATAATAGAAGAGAAGTGTGCATCCTATAAATAAAAGAAATACTTTTAAGGTTTGAATGACAAGTTGCAACCAAGACTTCATGGGACATACCTCCACTTATACCTTCTTGTACGAACCCCTTTTTAACAAGCTATGCCAAAAACCAATAGGATTATACCTAAAATAAGTTGTCGTTTTAATATTTATAAAAGATAGGAACGTTAAAAAGCAAATGAGAGTCCCACTTCATATAGAACAGAACTCTCATTTGCTTTTTTATTCGCCCTTAACTTCTTCTTTTTGATTACAACGATGACAGATACCATGAAAGGTTAAACGGTGATCTTTAATCTTAAAATTCCAGTCACGTTCAACTACCTCTTCCACATCACCTAACAAATCCTCCTGTATTTCATCAACCGCTCCACATTCAATACAAACAAGATGATGGTGAAAGTGGGCAGCTCCTTCTTGACGTAAATCAAAACGAGATACACCATCACCAAAATTTATTTTATCAACTATCTTTAATTCAGCTAATAGTTCAAGTGTCCGATAAACAGTGGCTAGTCCAATTTCAGGTGACTTTTCTTTTACGAGGAGGTAAACGTCTTCTGCACTTAAATGATCTTCCTCGTGTTCAAGCAGGACACGCACAGTTGCTTCCCGTTGTGGTGTAAGCTTGTAACTTTGTGAGTGCAGGTGCTTTTTGATTCGTTCAAGCCTTTTCTCCATTTGCAATGCCTCCCCTCGAGCATTTTCCCTTCCCTTATTATAATCACTCAAAAAAACAGTGTCAATCGATAATGATTCTTATTTAAACTATAATAACGATTATCACTTTAGAATTAATATTAAATGTTACCAATAACCCATTTCATTAAAGCTGGAGAAACATAAGCTTCGAATGCCGATGCAAACACAAGAGCAAAACCAACACACATAATGAGTAGAGAATATTTGAGAAATTGCGGGAAAACAGCAACATTAGCTCGCTTCATAAATTGTTGCCGAACCATTTTTAAACAAAATGAAATACTTGCTGTTCCAACGATGATAAAAGCAGGTACGAGAATAAAGTTTTGTGGCATGATTGAGACAAAGGATAAGAAAAATCCTGTCATTCCCATCTGATTCACAAGAAATCCGACTGTAAAACCTACAACAACCCCTTTTAAAAAGAGAAGGATAAGGATAATAGGTAAACCTATAATTGATAACCCTAAAATCCACATTAGTCCGAAATACTTGGCGTAATGAGCAAAGCTCTGTGTGAATATTGATGATGACTGAGCTAACTCCCCTTGCTGAACATGTCCAAAAAATTGATTTAAATACGTATATAAATCATGCTTTTGCGTTAAGCTCAAGCTATTAACGACAATCGCACCAAAAACAATTCCAATTAAAAAAAGCACTGTAGTAAATACATAAATTGTCCGGTTTTCTTCTAAATGGGTTGCTAACCTCTCTCGCAAACCATACTTCATCATGTCAAGACCTCCTCTTTTGCTCTTAATTAACTCTATGAGACTTCGTTGAAATCTATGACCATGATGCTTCTATTATTTTCTTGAGAAAAAGTGAGTAACGAATAAGAAGGCTTCGACACTCTTATAGTAATATCCCTCCCCCATTTCCTACAAAAAGATTCACGTCACTGTTTGTTGTCGTTGTCTATTTTCCCATACATCCCACCACCTCCAGCAGTAATAGAAAGTGTACCGTTACGCGCATTCATAATAGTTTCTACTATATTAGAGCGAACAACTTGCTCCAATTCTTCTCTTGTAACAGAATGAATGATGTTCATATCGGTTCCAAATTGGCTTCTCAGCTTTTTTAACGTTTGCTTCCCTAATTTCGGGATAAATTCTAATGGTACTTGATGAATATACGGTGGACGATGGACTTTTTCTTTCCTACTAGAAGATAGCTCTTTTAATCGATCATATACTCCTTTGATAACTTTGTCTGACTTACATTCTGTACAATGTCCTGTCTGGCTCATTTGTCCAGAACATACCGCACAAATTGTTCGATAATACTTTCCTAATAATGGATTAAGGCCATAATTACCAATGATCCCCCTACCATTTTTATTTTGTAATGCTAACTTTAGCTCTGCAAATGAAGGGGTTTCCATTGCGATTATTTGATACTCTCTTGCAATTTTCTCTAGCGAATGCGCATCACTATTTGTTAAATACGTATAATGATGTAATTCTTTTATTTGATCAGCCATTGATGTATCACTGCTTAGACCAAGCTCAATTGCATCAATTAAATTAGGGTCTAACACTTCACTAAGACTTGTTGCTACCCCTTTGCCATATAAACTTTTAAAAGGGGTAAACACATGTGCAGGAATAAACAACCCTTCTAGTTCTTGAACTTTCTGTTGCAGTACTTTAGCATTCTCATATATTCTTTGAGAACTTAAAGTTGGATTTCTCATACGTTCAGCCAACCAATAGCTAAATTGTTTCATTTTTTTTACTGTAGGCATATACGCTAATACGTGGATAGGTCCTTTACAGTTTTCATCATAAAGTTCTATTTCTGTTCCTAGAATAACTGTTACCCCTGAATAGTTAACACCTCCACCATTTAATGGAAATGCCACTTTATTTGCGATATCCTCATCTATTTCATTCAGTACTTCTGCTACATGACAATCAATAATTCCAACAATGTCAATACCTTTTGTATCTACAGCAAAACGAATAATAGATTTCAACGTCAAAGAAGGAGCAGCTGTTATTTTTACCACTGCCCCTAAACGAGTCCTTCCAATATGAATATGTAAATCTGCAATGTAGTTCCGAACAGCACTCATCATTTCAGACTCTCTTTCATCTTTAAATATAAAATAGCATAAGCCGTTTTTGCATCATGAATGACTTGATCCTCAACCATTTGTTCAGCTTCTGTAAGACTCACTTCTATTACATCTAAAAATTCATCATCATCCATGTTAGTAGTACCTTGTTCGAGTTGATCTGTATAGTAAAGATAAATTAATTCATCTGCAAATCCTGGTGAAGTATAAAAGGAAAGAAGTAACTCCAACTTTTCCGTCCTGTAACCTGTTTCTTCTTCTAATTCTCTTTTAGCTGATTCTAGTGGCTCTTCTCCTTTTTCAAGCTTTCCTGCAGGAATTTCCACTATGGTCTTTCCTAATGCTTTCCTATATTGCCGGACTAGTACGATTTTCCCCTCTTTTGTTATAGGAATAATTGCCACAGCTCCAGGGTGTTTAACAATTTCACGAGAACTTATTTTTCCATTCGGAAGCTCCACATCCTGTACCTCTAATTCAATTACTCGTCCTTTAAAAATTTCTGTTGCTTTGACCGTCTTCTCATTTAAATGATCCATGGTCTCCTCCACTTCTATTTAAAATTTTGTTGTTGATAAAATCTGTTCTTTTTCCCACACAACCTTCATAAGAGTGTAGCATAATCTACTTTGAAGGGACGAGTCTAATGAAAGTCTATGTTCATCAACAAGGTGTTATCCTGTCAGGAAAAGCGTGGGAAGTAAAAGAAAAGTTAAAACAAATGACACATTCTTTTGAGACGATGGAACAATGGGTTGATGCTATTCATTCTAACTCTTCTAAGTCCAGCCCAACTCTAAGTGCCTCAGAAACAGCCAAGAAAAAAACAGGGTCATCTTCATATTTACGACCCATTGTCTGAATTGGTAAGACGGCTTTTAGCAGAGCTCTTTCTGTTACTTCTGTTATGGTATCTTTCTCCGCAAACGAAATTCTATGATTCGTTTGAAAGGGGTGGTATTTGTTTAATTGCTCGGTAATGATTGCACGTTCTTGCTTCTTTAAGTAAGGCAGTGGTAGAACAGCTGGTTTAAACGTGAATTCAAACAGTGGAGTTACCGTATGATGACTTAGGCCTTTATGGCGTTCTCTCTGTTCAGCGAATGATAGCCTCGGAATCCAAATAGGAATACCATTAAATCCACTTACTGTGTGCGACCAATTGGATAATGCCATCCCAGAGAAGCCGTATCTAGTTCCTGTTCCTACTACCCCAGGTCCAACAGAAATTAATATAAAATCTGCTTTCAGAACTGTTTTGGCAAACTGTAGTGCAGATGCAACTGTAATCGCTTCATATTCAGCTCCAAATGCTTGTCCAACACTAATAGAGGAAAAACAGTCATCTTTCGCAAGTACTCTTAGTTGATCGCTCATCATGATTGGAAGTGACGCTTGGTCATCAAAAATGACACAGCATCTACTGTTCGGCTGCATTTCTTGTGAAACATAATAAAAAAGAGGAACCATACTATGTAATTCAGCCAACCAAACTGGACTACCTGAAAGAGTAAAGGATTCCATAAATTGTTGATGGTATTCACTTTCTTGAGCTTCAATCGCTAACACACTATGTTGAATAGGGCTATATCGTGCCTTTATAATATGGCCTTTCGTGTCATTTACATCCCATTTCCCATGATCTAATACGGATGTAACAATATCCCAACCACCTGTTCCTAAATTAAGTTCGGTAGCAGTGATATTCACTGTTATTATATTCCCTGCTTCTACACGTGGTGTTAGTCGCTTGTATAATAATGCTCGCATAGCGCCATTAGCCGTTTTTAATTTTTGAATAGAATCATCTTCATAAATGATGGCTAAAACCTTAGTTTGTACTTCTTTATACATAATCTCACGCCTAACAAGGTGACTTGGTCATTTGACCCTAATAAGTAGAGTTCAAACATTACTAGTGTTACCAAATAGTAACCAATTTTAGACAGAAAAATAGTTACTATTTTTATTATTACAATAGAGGTTCAATTAATGTAGCAAGGCGCCTATAGTCAACTTCACCTCTTATTACATGTTCTATAATGCCTTCTCTATCAATAATATAGGTCGTAGGCATCCCAATAATATTATAGCGCTCCAAGACAATTCCATCCTCATCAAAAAAAACAGGGAGTGTGATGTCAATTTCATCTATAAAATCGGGAGCATCCTGTAAAGTCCTTTCCATTGTCTGCATATTAACAGTTAAGACAGATAAGCCTTTTTCTCCATAATCATTTTGTAACTCCATCAGATCGGGCATTTCATCTCGGCATGGCTCGCACCAGGAAGCCCACATATTTAAAATAATCACATCCTCTTGATAGTCCCATAGCTCTCCTGAGGATTTTGTATGCATTGGGAGTGTGAAATTCTCCGCTATCATGCCAGGCTCATTCCCTATTTCGACCCGTTCTTGAAAAAAGACAATCCCAATAATCAGGACTGCTACAACGCCTAACACTAAAATGGTGATTCCTCTTTTCATCATGTCTCCCCCATAATAACTTTAGTATTTACTTGTATTATAAAGAGGAGATCACAATAAACGCAAGTTAAGTTGCACTCTATGAGTCACCGTAAAGTGATTGAGTTAAATTCCTAATTTTTTCAACTAACAATAAATGTATCTTTCACAAGAAAGATAACTTTGATAGAATAAAGCAGTTAATGTCTAAAAAATTAATTTTAATTTTTTATGTTACATAGAAAGGACGAGATTGATAAATGTCAGTTATTGAGGCTTTAATTTTTGGAATTGTTCAAGGTATAACAGAGTTTTTACCAATTTCTAGTACAGCTCATATTGTTATTACACAAATTCTTCTAGGTCAAACATTTCCTGGCTTTGGGTTTGAAATCTTCTTGCATTTTGCTTCTATTCTTGCTGTTATGATTTATTTTCGAAAAGACATTCTAGTTGTTACCTTTGGCTTTGTAGGTTATCTCATTAACCGTTCAAAGGACAATCGCACGCAATTCTTTTTTGGGATTTACATCATTGTTGCTACATTGATCACCGGTGTTCTTGGACTAATTCTTGAAGACTATATTGGCGCTCATATGAAAACACCACCATTCATAGCCATAGCATTAACAGTTACTGGTTTGTTCCTCATTATTATTGAGCGTTTTGTCCAATATGGCAATCGTACAGAAAGTGATATGACGTTAAAGGATTCTATCATCGTTGGTCTCGGTCAAACAGTAGCTGTTTTCCCTGGAATCTCTCGTTCTGGTGCCACACTTATTACTGCGCTATTTGCTGGCTTAAATCGTGATACAGCTGTTCGTTATTCTTTCTTATTATCAATACCTGTTATTCTTGGCTCAAGTGTACTGGCAATTGGAGATTTTCGCGATGGAGCAATGGTAGCTGAAATTGGCGTGACAGCACTTATTGTCTCATTTGTAGCCACATTTATTTTCTCTTGGCTTGGAATTAAATGGTTGATTGACTTCTTAAAGAAAAGCAAACTTGTTTACTTTGCGATTTATTGTTTTGTAGCGGCAATCTTTGTCTTTTTCTTCCTAGACAGTAGCATCATTATTGAATTATAAAAGGGGCTTCGCCAGCCCCTATTTTCTTATCTTATTAACAATATAAGTGAATACAAAAGAGGAATTGTTATAACACATAAGGTTGTGGTAGTTGCCACAATAAAGGTAGCAAATGATACGTCTCCACCATATTTTTGTACAAACATCGGAACCGTTGGCGCAGTCGGGGTTGCCGTGACAAGAATTGCTACACCCATAACAGTTGATGATACTGGAAACCACAAAAAAGGGGTTAATGTTAATGGAACTAACAATAATCTGGCACCAGTCGCATACCAAATATAACGATTCTTTATCATTTCTTTAAATTCACCCCTACTGACCCCAGCAAGTAAGCTGCCAATCAAAATCATAGATAAAGGCAATGTCATCTTTCCAACATCCTCAAGCATTGCCCCTATTATCACAGGTAAGTGAAATGGGAGTAGCATAAGAAGAAAACCAATGAAGGTAGCAATCACACCTGGATTAAGAAAAAGATGTCTCCACGAAATTTTTTGTCCAACACGCGCTACAACGTAAACCACGTACGTCCACACATAAACAAGAAAGAAAATCATGAAAAAAGCCGTATATATTACACCAACCTCTCCAAACAGTAAGAATGCAATCGCATACCCCATGAAACCTTGGTTCCCAAAGAGTATAGCTGCCTCGTAAACTCCTATTCTACTCTCTTGCAAAGTAGTAGTATGCCTCATATAATAGCCTATCCCCGTTGCTGCTAACAGAGCAAACAACGACAAACCCAGTAACCATGAGATATCTAAAAGGAGCTCCACTTGAAATTGAATATCCATTGAGTAGATAATGAGACAAGGTAACGTAATATAGAGAACGACTTGAGTTAAAACATGGTTTGAGGCTTTGGGTAATATGTTTACTTTCCTCATAATATAACCACCTAGCGCAATGACTAATAAAATAAACATTTCTTGAGCAAGACCACCAACTGCACCCATTTTCTCCCCCTTTACTAAAACAACAAATGATCATTTTTCCTCAGTGAATTTACACATATGGCGTTGGTAATCTTTTATGCTTCTAAAAAACATTTTATTATTGGTTCACTCACCATAATTATAAAAAAGGTTGAGCAGCTTTATAGCCACTCAACCAGTCAGTGTTTAAAGTTTATCTAACGCTTCTTTTATTGGCGTATCTCCATTTAAGATTTCAAAAGTTTTGCCGAAAGTGTTTTTTCGATCAACTACACTAGCTAGAACGATCGCGACATCTTCTCTTGTAATCGTATTATCACGGACTTGAATTTCTTCCTCAAGCTTAATTACGTTTGTTGCTTGATCATTCGTCAAACTCCCAGGACGTACAACTGTATAATCAAGGCTTGATCGTTTTAAATGATCATCGGCTAGTTTCTTTGCTACAAGATAATGGCGAATTCGGTCACTTTTATCTGGATCAACTGTTCCCATCGAACTCAACATTACAAAGCGCTTAACACCTAGTCTCTCAGCAGTATCGATTGCTTTTATAGCACCCCATAAATCTATAAGTATGGTCTTATCGGCTCCCGTATGTCCACCTGAACCAGCAGCGAAAATAATCGCTTCAACATCTCTGTATGCGTGATCAAAATTCGTTTCTAAATCCCCAACTACGATTTTTTCTGCACCAAGCTCTATCACAGCGTCTTCTTGTTCCGGGTTACGAATCATTGCAACTGGGGTATGACCAGCCTCTTTTAACTTTGTTAACGTGTGTCTTGCAACCTGGCCATTTGCTCCAATAACAAGTACCTTCATTTTCAACACTCCTTTTAGTTTGGTTACATTCATTGTGGAATAAATCCCGGTAAGAATCAATTATTTCACCTTACATACTCTTCAAGTGATTGCTTGATCTTGTTGTAATCTAATTCTGTCCCAATTAATATGACACTCGTTGCCTTTTCTGTTTCAATCGGGGTCAAATGAAGTTGATTTGAAGCAAATTGAAATGAAAACATTTGAGAATTTCCTTCAAAACGAATATATCCTTTAGCTCTAAGAAGCATGTGCTGATTATGTCTCAACCATCTTCTAAAGTTATCTTTGTCTATATAGTCAATACCTTCAAGCTTAATTGCTTGGAATGGATGTGAATGGTGATGATGATGATGATCACTGTGAGAGTGCGAATTTTCATTCAAAGGTACCAAATCAGTGAAAAAGCGTTTCTTAAAAAGGATTTCATTTTCAACTTCTCCAAATTGAGCATAAACCAATGGTATGTTTTTTCCCTTTGTTTCTTCTATTTTTGTTGTAACTTTTTTAAAGGTTTTGTCATTTATTAAATCGATCTTATTTATAACAAGGAGCGTACTAGCAGTGATTTGTTGTTTCAACATCGTTCTTACTTCTTTAGAGCTTTGAAAAAGGCTTTGATATTCTAGATATGAGCTAGCATCAACGATTCCAATGACAGATTGAATATCGACTTGGTCAATTAAATCAGGGTGAGTAAGTGCTTCAATAATTTCTGCAGGGTTGGCGATACCAGTTCCTTCTATCAATAAAACATCAATATCATTCGTAGTTTCTAAGAAGCGTTGTAATTCAAGACGCATGTCATCTTTGATCGTACAACAAATACAACCATTCAACAGTTCCATCATTGTTTCATTATTAAATAATTCTTTTTCAACATTTTCTGAACCTAACTCATTCATTAATAACGCCGGTTTCTTTCCATTAGTTTTCACATGGTGTAGCATATTTTTCAATAAAGTTGTCTTTCCACTACCAAGGAAGCCAGTTAATATATATACTGGAATTCTCTTTGTCATAGCCATCCCTCCTCCATTAGTTAAAAATATCATAATAGGCTACTTTACACAAATAAGAATGTTTCCTATTTGTGTAGAGTAGCCTATTTTCTGTTTTTTTGAAATTATGTATTGGCAAACCAACCTAACTGTACTATGATAAATAATACAGTTAGTTCAGCTGGTACATTTATTTAGAAAGGAGGCTATTATGTTTCAATTAGATATTAGGAGCAGGAAGCCTATTTACGAACAATTAGTTGAAAAGTTTAAAGAACTGATTATACAAGAAGTCTATCAACCAGATCAGCAACTCCCCTCTGTTAGAATGCTCGCACAAGATTTAACGATTAATCCGAATACAATCCAAAAGGCATACCGTGAATTAGAACACCAAGGATACATTTACTCCATTCCAGGTAAGGGAAAGTTTGTTGCACCTCAATCCAATACAACAAATGATGAAAAGGTGAAAAAATTGAAACAAGATTTAGTGAAATTAATGTCTGAAGCACTCTATCTCGGAATCGAAAAAGAAGAATTATTATCGTTAATTGCTCTTGCTGAACAATCAACAAAAGGAGTGAACGAAGATGATACACCTGAATAACCTAAAAAAACAATTCGATCATGTTGATGCAGTAAACGATATCTCACTTCATATCAAAAAAGGATCTATATATGGCCTCCTTGGTTCGAATGGAGCAGGGAAAACAACCCTTTTAAAAATGATAGCTGGCATTTATAGACAAGATTCTGGAGAAGTACTTATCAATAATGAACCAATCTTTGAAAATATTGAAACCAAGCAAAGAGTACAATTCCTAGCAGACTCCTTGTACTTCTTTCCTAATACAACAATTAAACAAGCTGCTCAATTCTATAAGTCTATTTATTCATCATGGAACGAAGATCGTTTTACTAAATTTAAGGATGTATTCCAGATAGATGTAAACAAGAAAATCAATCGCCTGTCTAAGGGAATGCAGCGTCAAGTTGCTTTTTGGCTTGCTTTATCAACAATGCCAGAATTTTTGATTTTAGACGAACCTTTAGACGGTTTAGATGCTGTTATGAGAACAAAAGTAAAAAATTTACTAATCCAAGACGTCGCTGAACGTGAGATGACAATTCTTATTTCGTCACATAATTTACGGGAAGTGGAAGATCTTTGCGATCATGTAGCAATTCTGCATAAAGGGAATATTATCATTGAACAAGATTTGGATGACCTGAAATCAGACGTCCATAAAATCCAAGTTGCCTTTAAAAAGGACCTACCAGCTTCATTTTTAGACGAATTTGACGTTTTATATAAAGAAGAACGTGGTAGTGTCCTTCTTTATATCGTACGAGGTCAAGAAAATAAAATTACTTCTTATATAGAAGCAAACCAACCCGCAATTTTTGATTTACTACCATTAACACTAGAAGAAATATTTATTTATGAAATGAGGGATGTCGGTTATGAAATTGAAAACATCATTGTTTAATAGAGGAGTTTTCATTCAAGATCTACGAAATGTAGGCTGGATCGGGTTAGCCTATTTTTTATGTTTACTATTTTCTCTCCCCCTTCAACTTCTTATGGCCCACACAAATGAGAGAAGTTATCATTATTTTGTAACACCTGAAAATTTATTTGCTCTTTCAAATAGTTTTCAAGTATTTATGACATTCACATTCCCAGTTTTATTAGCTATTTTTTTATTTCGCTATATCCATGTGAAACTGTCTAGTGATTTCGCACACAGCCTACCATTGAAAAGAGAACAACTTTTTAATCAACACTTTAGCCTCGGGCTCCTAATTTTATTTCTCCCAGTCGTGTTTACAGGGGGGTTATTAATCATATTAGGTCAATTCTTACCATTTACAGAGCTTTTATCGATGCAATCTGTAATTTATTGGGTTGGCGTAACAACCCTTATTAATTGGTTTGTTTTTTTTACAGGAGTAGTTGTTGCAATGGTTACAGGGATGTCCGTGTTACAAGGAGTTCTTACCTATATTTTCTTTTTATTCCCTGTGGGTATAACGCTACTACTCTTAGGTAATTTACAGTACTTTCTATTTGGATTTTCAGCTGATTATTACTTGGATAATCGTTTCGAACAAATCCTTCCATTTTTTCGAGTGATAGAGTTAAGACATACAGCTTTAACAACGATCGAAACGATAACTTACCTTATAATCATGATTATCTTTTATGTATGTGCTCTTTTTGCTTATCGAAAACGAAATGTTGAAACAGCTTCACAAGCAATAGCCTTCCCATCCTTTCGCCCTATTTTTAAGTATGGTGTTACCTTTTGCTTAATGCTTGTTGGTGGGGTATATTTCGGAACCTTGCAAGGTGAATTAGGCTGGATTCTATTTGGTTATTTATCAGCTTCGTTCATCGGCTATGTTCTTGCTTCAATGGTTTTGGAGAAAACTTGGCGAGTTTTTAAGAAGTGGAAGGGATATGTTCTATATTTAGTCATTGTTATACTATTAGGGACAGCGATTCAATTTGATGCAACCGGATTTGAGAAAAGTCTACCTGAACTAGACAAAATTGATGTTGTTTATTTTGGAAATTCTGTTTACTTTTTTAGGGATCAAGATCAAAGGTCTGAAACTTATCAGCAACCTAAATACATTGAACCCACTTATACTTATAGCGAAAATGAAAGTATCAAGAACATTCGTAACCTGCATGATCAAATTATTCAAGATAAACACTTGCTTAAGGCAAGGAATGATTCATCTCAACAAGTGGCTTTTGCTTATGAATTGGAAAATGGCAAGAGGGTGGTTCGCCAATATGAAATTCCAATTGAAGCTTATCATAAACAGTATCGAGAAATTATTGAATCGGTAGAATATAAATTAAATCAAAATCCCGTTCTTGCTATCGAGGAACTGAAAACATTGGATCGAATAACCATTCATAATTACCGAACAGGAAAACGAGTTGTAATATCAGATCATGAGAAGATCAAAGAAGTACATGACATCATCCAGTCAGAGGTCCAAAATGAAACATTTGAAGAAATAATGGCTGAACAGTATTGGTGGTCCAACATCCAATATGAATTTAACGATGATTCCCTCCTCAACGTATCGTGGAAAAAGTCTTATAACCAACTAGAAAAATGGCTAGAAGAAAATGAGTATCTTGATGATGCTAAAGTTAATGCTGATGATATTTCTCATGCATTTATTATTGAGTCTGACGAAGATATTGATAGATGGCAATTCATCCAAGAAAATAATTTAGAGCACCATTTTGAGCAACAAGAAACAGCAATCAAAATTGAAAAAGCAGAAGAAATCAATGAAGCTCTAAAACACTCCTCAAGAAGAGAACGAGCACCATACATTATTGCTTACTACTATAAACAAGACCCATACCCAGAATTTGAAACCTTCACCCACGATCAAGTCCCCGACTTTATAAAAGAGAGATAGAACCAAAAGGCGATTTTCCTTTTGGTTCTATCTCTCGAAGCAAAGGGCTCATCACTGCGATGAAGCCCTCTTTTGACTTTTAATAAACTTTTCTTTTCTCTTTTTCATTGCTTTTGTAATATATCCACCTTTAAAGTTTCGTGGCTCATAGGAGACAATAAATGCACTTGGTTCATACGAGCTAACGATATCGATAAACTCCTGCTCTCTATCTCGTCTCGCCGTACAATCAAGGCGATAGCGTTTTGCTTCATTCATTCCTTCTACTTCAGCGGTTGACACACTGAAGCCGACTTCACGAAGGCGTTCTGTTAAAGCTTCATTTTTATTCATTATATTAACTTCAATGGATACATAACCAATGGCAAGCTTTTGTTCAATTATTTGTCCGATATATAAACCAACACCAAAACCTAGTGCATAAGCGACCATATTTAAATAGTTTGATAAATCACTGAAAACAATGCCAAGTGCTATCACATAAATAAACCCTTCAAGCACCCCTAATGCCGCTGCTTTTTCCTTCATACCTTTGACCATTGTAATGGTTCTAAGCGTAAGCACCGGTACAAGTAAAATTTGTGCAACAAAAATAATTAAGGCTTGTAACATATTATACACCTACCTTCTTCATAGATAACTCCCGTAGTGTAACAGGAAAAACATTAACACGCTAGTTTAAGTTTTATTCGTTTTTTTGCAATTTTGTCAAACATTTCTTTTCAGTTACAATTGAATTCTTATCACTTCAATTAATGAATCTATGTTAAAATATCGAAAGAACTTTCATAGTTCCATGTCTAGTTGAATACCTTTTATAAGGAGATTTTAAATGAACAAATTTAAACAATTCTTCTTCTCTTTCGGAAAAGATTTTTTAGGATTTACGTTACTTTTGTTATTTCTAATTCTTTTCTTTAATATTGAATCATTTAAAAATGAACGTGCTGGTTTTACAGTTCCCGATTCGTGGTTGAACGTAAACACGATTTTCTTAGGAATTGTAATTGAAGCCGTTCCTTTTATTTTATTAGGTGTTTTTGTATCAGCACTTATTCAAATTTATGTAAAGGAAGATTTTATCCATCGATATTTACCTAAAAATGCCTATGCAGCCCTTTTGCCTGCAGCAATTTTAGGAGCAATCTTTCCAATTTGTGAATGTGCTATTGTCCCCATTGTTAGACGTTTAATCAAAAAAGGGATGCCGTTACACGTTGGCGTTGTATTTTTAGTAGCTGCGCCCATTTTAAACCCTGTTGTAGCAGCGTCTACTTTCTTTGCCTTTCGAACGGATTTAACAGTTCTCTATGCTCGGATGGGACTAGCCTTTATTCTATCCATTATAATCGGGGGTATTTTATATCTTGTATTTAAAAATCGCGATCAGTTAAAATGGACAAAAGAAGAATTAGTAGGTCGTCAAGTGGTTTTAGAAACGAGTGCTACTGCACAAAGAAAAATGAATCGTTTTAAACAAACTCTTTATCATGCTGCAGATGAATTCTTTCTAATGGGAAAATTTCTTATCTTAGGTGCTTTTATCGCAGCACTATTCCAAACATTTCTTGATAGAAGTATATTGCAAGCAATTGGTAGCAATGAATTTAGCTCGACAGCCGTCATGATGGCATTCGCGTTCCTGCTATCCTTATGTTCCGAAGCTGACGCTTTCGTAGCATCATCTTTTGGGAGTACCTTTACAACAGGATCTCTCGTTGCTTTCTTAGTCTATGGACCAATGCTCGACTTAAAAAATACAGTTATGTTATTTGCATTCTTCAAAGCAAAATTTGTATTAGTATTTATCGCTGTTGTAACAACAATCGTCTTCACAGCAGTGGTTGCTTTGCAACTACTCGGTATTATTTAGAAAAGGAGCGAGTAAAATGGAAAACAATTCAGATTTAGGTTTTCACGCTTACATTCGTGGGATTATTTTAATTGGCTTTGCTTTACTAAAGCTTGCCTTTATTATTACTGGAAATATCACCTATTACATTGCCCCAACGATGATGCCCTTTATCTATTTTGCAACAGGTGTCTTCCTTCTACTTGGAGTCATACAAATTATTAGAAGTACAGCAAAAGGCCAAGAAGAAGAAGCACTTTGTGATTGTGGAACAGACCATAACGTTTCGGGCTCACCTGTTACAAAGCTGCTAATCTATTCCATTTTTGTTACACCAATTGTTTTGGGCTTTGTTCTTCCTGACAAGTTATTAGATAGTTCTGTCGCTGCGAATAGAGGAATACAGTATGGTTCCGGTATATTAGCTGAACAAGCCGATACCCAACAACAAGAAACCTCAGACTCTACTTCAAGAGCCGAAGCTTTTTTAGAAGACCCTGAGGCCTATTATGAACAGTTGGAATCTAGTTCTGATAATCAACCTGAAGAGCATATTACGGTGGAAGAATACTACACAGCAGAAGGGTTCAATCAATATTATGAAGAACTCGCTGAAGAAATATTGGAACTTGGAAAAATCATTGTTACTGAAGAAAATTATTTGGATATGATGACAATGCTCGACTTTCATTTAGAGCGTTTTGTCGGTAAGCCAATTGAGATTGTAGGATTTGTTTATCGAGAGCCTGATTTTGCAGATGATCAACTCGTAGTCGCACGCTTTGGGATGACATGCTGCGTTGCTGATGCATCAGTATTTGGAACAATGGTCGAAGCCGATGAAGCGAGTCAATTTGAAAATGATACATGGGTGAGAGTAACCGGAATATTAGATCAAACTCAGTACAATGAATTCCGTATTCCTCTGATTCAACTTAGAGGAATAGAGGTTGTTGAACAGCCTGATAGTCCATATGTATTCCCTCGCTTTAGCTTTTAATTAGTAAAAACCACATGCATCTAGACGCATGTGGTTTTTAAACATTGACATCTTAACTATGCTTAATCGTTAAAAGAGGAGTCTGACCAGCTTGGACGTCCGTTACCGAATCTTTAGGTAAACTTTGTATATCATCCATGTTTGTCACAACTAATGGAGTAATGGTGCTAGACGCTTTTTCATTTATAAGATCAAGATCAAATTCTACAAGAGGGTCACCAACTTTTACTTTATCTCCTTCTTTTACAAAGGTCTTAAATCCTTCTCCTTCCATGTTCACAGTTTCCAACCCTATATGTAGTAATACTTCTCCTCCACCTGCTGTCTTTATTCCAATTGCATGTTTTGTCGGAAATACTTGCATGATCTCTCCAGCTACAGGGGCTACAGCTCTTCCCTCTGCCGGCTCAATGGCAAGACCATCCCCCATCATCTTTTGAGCGAATGTCGGGTCAGGTACTTCCTCAATTGGAACAAGCTTACCAGTAATCGGTGCATGAATAATCTCCTGTTTTGGCTTATCAGGAGTTTCTTCCTTCCTATCAAGACCAAACAATTTTTTTAACATAATCATTCTCCTTACTTTTTCATCTAAACAACAAAACGAACACACGAGACTATCATTCATTTTTTAGTCTGAATATAATCACACGCCTAATGTCACAGTACTTATTAAGATAATAAAGTCCGTATACAAAGGGGATTACACTTACTTTACCCAAAATCGCTAACACTATAACGTTTTTTCATGGCATTCATAAATGGACACTGGAATTTTATATACGCCCAAACGTTATTTACTTTTCATCATAAACTGTATAGAAAAGCATGAAAGGAGATGAAGAAAATGTATGGTGGCTTCACTTTAATCGTAGTTTTATTCATTTTATTAGTAATCGTTGGTTCTGCTTACGTTTGCTAATTTTCGCATAACGAATTTTAAGATAACGTAAATGGTGTTCTAAAGGGATTCAAACCTTTCGGAACACCTCTTTTCTGTTTTCCTTTTCTAAATAACAAAAAGAAAGTTTGGTAAAAAGTCATACATTTTAACTATTCAAAAGGTTAGAAATAGAGTACTATTACTTATAAAATTATACACATATCCACTACGAAAGGATGAGGACATTGTTTAACCTTTTAGATGATGAAACAATAGTAGAAGTTTATCAAAAGTCCGTACAGTTAGGATTGGAAAACGATTTTATTGCCATTTTAAAAGAAGAATTATTAAAAAGAGGACTTTTTGAAGAAACATTGAAAGTAAAGTAATTTCATCTACCTTTCATCACAATAGTACTATAGGAGTAATTCTCTATGTCTTTGTACAAAATGCATAGAGTATGCAGACCACCAGACTTTTCAGAAGCTTACTTATTCCCCCTTTATTAAAAAACCTATTTTTCCCAACTTTGGTTATCCTTTTCAACAACACCCTTAATAAACGAATATAATTTAAAACCCTCCCTTTTTTATTCGGGTTTTTTCAAAAAAACCTTTCTTTCTATCTCAAATTCGTCTATACTAACCCCTATACACAAACAACTAAATAAGAAACTCGTATAAAGTTGAGGATATGGCTCAAAAGTTTCTACCAAGCTACCGTAAATGGCTTGACTACGAGTGATCAGATAACCGTTTTTTCTGTTGCCAGATATCAAGGTCACTCGTCTATTCGACTCTTGATATCTGGTTTTTTTTATATATTTTTAGGGAGTGATAAAGAATGGAACTATTAAAACAAGCTATTCGGGAAAGAGGAAATGTCCTTTCTGAGGATGTACTTAAGGTGGATACATTTTTAAACCATCAAGTAGATGTTCAACTAATGAGTGAGATCGGACTGGAATTTGCCCGTCTATTTAAAACAGAGGGTATCACCAAAGTCCTTACAATCGAATCATCGGGTATTGCACCTAGCTTCATGGCTGCTTCAAGCCTAAACACACCACTTATTTTCGCTCGCAAAAAAAAATCTTTAACAATGAATGAAAGAGTATATGTGAGCAAAGTTTATTCATTTACAAAACAAGAATCAAATGATATTACGGTATCGAAAGATTTCCTTACAAAAGATGATTCAGTTTTAATAATTGATGACTTTCTAGCAAACGGGCAAGCTGCCTTAGGACTTATTGATATTGTAAAACAGGCTGGTGCAAAAGTGGCGGGTCTAGGAATTGTAATCGAGAAATCATTTCAAAGTGGAAGAAAGAGATTGGAAGATGAGGGGTACCGTGTAGAATCACTGGCTAGAGTTCATACATTAGAAAACGGACGCGTATCGTTTGTTGACGAGCTAGTCACAAATAACAACTAAGGGGAGAACAACATGAGCACAAAAACTATTCATTATCCACTATATAAAAAAGAAGATACTGACGCATTTTTTGCTTTATTCCAAAATAACTTAGCTAATTTTGTTGTTATTGCAGTTACTATGCTTGGAATGGGTTTCCCAGCAAGTATTGTTTTTGGAAAAGTGATTCCAGGGGCTGCAGTTGCTGTAATCGTTGGAAATTTGTATTATGCCCATATGGCGAAGCGCTTGGCACAAAAAGAAGGTCGGACTGACGTTACAGCACTTTCCTACGGTATTAGTACGCCTGTTATGTTTGTTTTTTTATTTGGTGTTCTAGCTCCAGCTAATGCACTAACTGGTGACCCTGAACTTGCATGGAAAATTGGGGTTGCTGCTGCCTTACTCAGTGGACTAGTAGAAGTACTCGTTAGCTTTAGTGGCAACTGGGTAAGAGACCGCCTTCCTCGAGCTGCTATGCTAGGTGCCATTGCAGGTGTTGCGTTAACCTTTGTAGCTGGGGAGATGCTTTTTAACACGTTTTCTATTCCGGTTGTTGGATTAGTATCATTAGCAATTATTCTTGTCGGGATTGTTGCCAAAATAGCAATGCCATTTAACATTCCGGCTTCTTTATTTGCTGTCTTAGCAGGCACAACCCTTGCATTTGCACTTGGTTACCAATCACCAACTCAAATTACAGAAGGTCTTGCCAATATCGGTTTCTATCCTATTCTGCCAACATTAGCTCCTTTCGAGGGTATGACATATTTATTCGGTGCTCTAATTGGTATTTTAGCTGTTCTTATTCCAATTACGTTATACAATGCAATTGAAACAATGAACAATGTAGATGCAATGGCCGCTGCTGGTGATTCATACGATGTTCGTGAATGTCAGGCAGTCGACGGCGTTGGGACGATGATCGGCGCATTTTTCGGTGGGTTGTTCCCTACGACTGTTTATATTGCAACGGTTGGTTCAAAGGAAATGGGAGCTGGTCGTGGATACAGCATTTTAAATGCAATCGTATTTGGACTAGCTGCTGTGACAGGTGTGATTGCTGCCTTTTCAGCCATTATACCTCTAGCTGCGGTTGCACCCGTGTTAGTTTTTGTCGGGATGTCAATGGTTGGTACAGCTTTCCTTTCAAACAATAAGAAGTATTATCCAGCAGTTGCAATCGCCATGTTGCCTTATTTAGCTAATTACGTGATGACTCGCTTTAATAATAATGCAGGTGATGTTGTAGAAGGAATATCAAGTGGAATCGTCCCTCTCGGACAAGGAGCGATGTTCACTGCGATCTTACTTGGAGCAATGACTGTTGCCATAATTGATAGGAATTTCATTCAAGCTATTGTCTTCTCTCTCATAGCTGCCTTCCTATCATTTGTAGGATTCATGCACGCTCCAGCTCTTGCCATCAACGCTGCACCTGATTTTGCCATTGGTTATGTATTAGTAGCTGTTTTCTTTGGATACGCTGCGTTAAAACAACGTTCCCAACACAAGGTAATGAAAGTAGAAAGTAAAAAAATAGCTTCTTAAAATCAAAAAGTGAGATAACTAGATCGAGTTATCTCACTTCTTTGTTTCTTAATTCTCAGAGTTCATCTCTAAAACTCAAAATTAGTGCTCATATATCATTTTTCTTGTCATCCCACCATCAATCACAATATTTTCTCCATTTATAAATTGGTTGTTTTTATCAGTCAAAAATAAGCATGCTCGTGCAATATCAGCTGGTTCCCCAACTCTTTTAGAAAAATGTTGATCATGATCAACTTCTCTTAATTCTAAACGGTCTCCTGTATGAATCCAGCCTGGGCTAATACAATTAACTTGTATTCCCTCGTCTTGAAAAGAAGCAGCTAGTGCATGAGTTAACGATACGATTGCCCCTTTTGAAGCAGCATATGCTTCAGAAGAAGGTTCAGACATTGTTGCACGAGTTGAGGCAATATTTACGATGGCCCCCTCTTTGTACTTGCGCATCACTTTGGCAACTTCCCTTGAAAAAAGAAAAACACTTCTTACATTTGTATTTTGAACATCATCCCATTCTTCAATAGTTACATCATATGGAGAAGCAAAGATAGAAACTCCTGCGTTGTTTATCAGCACATCGATTTTCCCAAATCGTTTTTCCGTGTCGGATACTAATTTTCTGATCTGTTCCTCTTTCCTAACGTCACAACCTACTGCATAAGCTTCTCCACCATTTTTTCTTATGTATGAGCTTGTCTCTCTCACCTTTTCCTCATTTAAATCAGAAACCATAACAATATCATTATTTTTCGCATATAGTTTTGCAATTGCAGCACCTATCCCACTTCCAGCACCGGTTACAATAACAATTCGATTGGCCATGTTAATCCCTCACCATACATGAAATTTCAAATATTCTTTCCTACTCTTAGTTTAACCTCCTACCGGAACACTTCTTTTAGAATAATGTAATATTTTATTCATAATTGCAAATAACAATAGAGGTTTACACTATACAACTTATATATAATCTCTGATGTTCTTTTATCGAAACTAGAAATTACGTTAATTTCTAGAATTCCTCTAGGGAAGGAGAATAAAACGATGAATTTCTATAAACATAAACTTATCATCAATGAAAAGAATCCAAATGAATATGCTTTCTTAGTCTATCTTGACGAATCGTATGCAGAATTTGCAAATGAACTGGGGACGAAAGAACGCACAAGAAGTGATTTGTTAACAACAGCAAGCCAATTCATAAAAGTAACATACCCTAATGTAAAGGTTACAGTCGTGAAAGTAATTGTTGGAGGTATGTTAGTTACTTCCATACCACTTGGATTTAATACTTCATCTGCTTCAGCTTCATCAGGCACACAACAAACAGCAGAAACGGCTTCTATTTTTTATCAAGTAGGTACTGGAGACTCCCTCTGGACAATTGCAAGATCATTTAACATTACCGTGGATAACCTCAAAAGGGCGAATCGCTTATCATCCGACACTTTACGCCTAAATCAACGACTTGTTATTCCTAAAACGTTTCATACTGTACGATCCGGTGAATCTCTTTCTGTGATTGCAAGGGACCTACAGTCACCCGTCTCAGGAATACGCGAAGCTAACAACCTAACAAATGATCAGATTCGAATCGGACAAGTCCTTGTTATTCCAAAAGTACTTAATGGGCAATCAACAACCACACAACCTACTGAGCAACATCAAAGAACAAATAATTCAAGCACCTATACGGTTGTAGCAGGGGATAGCCTTTCTGTCATTGCACAGCGTCACGGTACAACAGTCGAAGCTCTTCGGACGGTGAACAATTTAACAAATGATGCTATTCGCGTTGGACAAACCTTAACAATATCAGGCAGTGGAAATCACAGCTCTCCTTCTATTCAAATTATTGATTCGGTCTATACAGTTGTAGCAGGAGACAACCTCTCTGTTATTGCACAGCGATACGGGACAACAGTTACGGATCTTCGCTCAGCTAACAACTTAAAAACCGATACTCTTCAGGTCGGACAACGTCTAGTCATTCCTAACGGCAATACTAAATTAATAAAGTCTGAGCCCACAGCTATTTCAACCTATACTGTCGTATCAGGAGATAGTCTTTCTGTCATTGCGCAGCGACACGGTACAACAACCGAAGCGATCCGAAACGCTAACAATCTGACAAGCGATGTCATTCGTGTAGGACAGACATTAACAATTCCGGGAAATAAAATAGGAACATCGGAGACCTCCTCACCTACTGAACAAACTAACAATTCAACTTATACTGTTTTATCTGGTGACAATCTTTCTGTCATCGCCAATCGGTTGGGAACAACGGTTACGGCACTCCGTTCTGCTAATAACTTACCTACGGATACTTTACAAGTCGGGCAACGTTTGGTCATTCCAAATGGTAATTCAAATACTGCTACTCAAAATACAAGCACAACCTATACTGTCGTAGCAGGCGATAGCCTTTCTGTCATTGCACAGCGTTACAGTACAACAACTGAAGCAATCCGAAATGCTAACAATCTAACAAGCGATGTCATTCGTGTTGGGCAGACACTGACAATTCCACCTGCAACCACAGCCCCAAACCAAACGACTTCTTCACCACAACAAGAACGAACGACTTTCACCTATAGAGTCAGTTCAGGTGATAATTTATCTTTGATTGCAAATCGGTTTGGTGTGACAGTTGAAGCTATTCGTACTGCTAATAACTTAAGGTCAGATACATTGCAAGTAAATCAAACTTTAACAATACCAAATGGCTTGAATGCACCAAGAGCTGGAACTGCACCGAGCAACCAAGTTACCGTTACGTACATCCAACATACCATCCGCTCCGGAGATAACATGTGGAATTTAAGTACGAGGTACGGTGTTCCGTATTTAGAGCTGCTTAGACATAACAATATGACAGAACGAAGTACTCTTCAAATTGGACAAGTTATCAATGTTCCTCAATACCAAGTTCCTGTAAAGCCCGTAGTTTCAGCAAGGCATGGAGAAGTATTAGACTGGTGGACAGAAGCTAGGTATGTCTTTTCTACCGGTAAAGTTGCAACCATTACAGACTTTCAAACAGGAAGAACGTTTCAAGTGCAACATACTATGGGGGGAAATCATGCCGATAGTGAACCACTAACAGCCAGAGACGCACAGATAATGAGAGAAATTTGGGGTGGGAGCTACTCTTGGAATCCTAGAGCGATCATTGTTGAAGTAGATGGAAGAAGACTAGCTGCTGCTATGCATTCCATGCCACACGGGGATCAGGTGATTCGTGATAACAATTATAACGGCCATTTTTGCATTCACTTTCTTAATAGCCAAAGACATAGTGACGGACTTGTCCAAGACTCAATGCAAAAGCAAATTGAGGTTGCTGCTGGAAGATCAATTAAATAATGATTATCCCAAAAAATAAAACAACCGACGAATAGACGAGATCTCTATTTGTCGGTTTCTTTACATGAATTGTAATATTAAATTAACAACGACAGGGCCAAGTAGAACGATAAATAAGGTTGGAAAGATAAACAAAACCATAGGTATTAGCATTTTTACTGGAGCTTTCATAGCCTGTTCTTTCGCAGTAAACCGCTGCTTTTCTCGAATCCGTTGCGTTTGCGTTCTTAATACCTTGCTCATTCCAATTCCCATTTGATCTGCTTGAATAATGGAACTCATAACACTTTTAAAAAATTCCGAAGGGACACGCTCTCTCAGCTCTATAAAAGCTTGCTTTCTCGACTTTCCGAGCTTCATATCTTCAAGTGTCGATAAAAACTCTTTTGATAACGGTGTATCCATTTGACTGCAAACCTTTTTTAGCGCGGCATCTAGTCCCATCCCAGCTTCAATCGACACATTAAGCATGTCAAAGAAGTCGGGCATGGCTTTATCGATTTGTTTCGTTCTTTGCCTACTCTTTGTAACAAGATAGTAATTAGAGTAACTGTATACAAACACCGAGACGATCAATGAGAGCAAGAAAACTTTTCCATTTTCGGCTGATCCAGGAATAAATAATAGTAGGAATAGAAAAAATAACACGATCGGCAGAAAGCGCTGAACCAATATAAAGTCTCCGGCAGACATGTTAAATGGGTAACCAGCCGCCTGCAATTTCTTTTCAACTTGTGCCATTTTCTGTTTAGGCATTTTTCCTTCAACAAAACGGCGTAACTTTATCAATGGTGGTTGAATCATCCTTATATAGAACGTATTATTTTTTGGATCTACTCCTTCTTCTATTGACACAGATTCAGATTTACCTTGTAAAAAAGGAGAAACCCTACGATACATAGTCATCTTGTTTTTGTACATTTTTTTGAATATAAGTAAACCTATACAAGTAAAAAACAAAAATGAGAAAATCCATAAAAGTAGCAATACCATCATTACACCTCAATTGTGACAACCTTTTGAATAAATAACCACCCTAAGATAGCTGATACTGTCCCCCCTGCTAGTAACGCCATGCCTAATGGATGAGCAAACATTGGACTGAAATAACCAGGGTTCATTAAACTTAATAATAGACCTAAAACAAGTGGCAACAATGTAATTACCAGCGCTGACATTCTTCCTTGAGATGTGAGTGCTTTTAGTTCATCTTTCATGCGCACTCGCTCTGAAATCGTTTCTTGAATCGTTTCAAGGATCGTAGCCAGGTTCCCACCTGTTGATCGCTGAATTAACACAGCTGTTACGACAATCTCCAGATCTTTATTAGGAAGGCGTTGCATGAGGTTTTCAAAGGCCAACTCCATCGTAACACCTAGATTAATTTCTTTAATGGTACGTTGAAATTCAATTCCAATCGGGTCTGGCATTTCTTTTGAAACAAGCTGCATTGCTTGCATAAAACTGAAGCCAGATTTCATCGCATTGGCCATTGTTTCTAAGGCTTGAGGCAATTGTGCTGCACAGGCTGCTATTCTAGAAGCTTTCTTCTTTTTCAAATATAACGATGGCAGCTTCCATGCTATTATTCCAACGAAAAAAGACAGCAGAAAATGCGTTCCAAGAAAAAGTGGGAAAGAAAAGGCAACACCAAAACTAACAACCCTAATTGCAATAAACTCCTCTGCCTTAAAAGCTAATCCCGCGCTTTCCAATTCAGTTTCAAGTTGCCTTCGTTTTAAATCAGTTGTTTTTATACTTTTGGAGAAACGTTGAATAGCATCTTTCAGAGTTGGTTTTTTCGGTCCTTTTTCTGTCTTTATATCCTTCATTTCTTTTGTTTTGATGGGAATAAATTGTGTGATTCTCTTTTTCATCTTTTGTTGTTTATTCAAGAAGTACGTTCCAATCAAAACGAAACTTAGTGTAGAAACAATAAAAATAATGATTGTAATCATAACGCTTCTCCATTAAACCATTCTGCAGGTAACTCATAACCATAGCGCTCTAATTTCTCAGAACAATATGGGCGAATACCGGTAGAAGCATGCTCTCCTATTACTTTTCCGTCTGGGGTCGTTCCGGTTTGGTTGAATGAGAATAAATCTTGTAAAACAATTGTCTCACCTTCCATTCCGATAACTTCAGTAATTTTCACGATTTTCCGACTCCCATCTTTCAATCTAGACTGTTGGATGATTAGATCAACAGCACCTGCAATCTGTTCTCTAATTGCCCGGATCGGCAAGTCCATGCCTGCCATCAGTACCATCGTTTCTAAACGCGAGAGCATTTCTCTTGGGGAGTTGGAGTGTCCTGTTGCTAAAGAACCATCATGACCTGTATTCATTGCTTGGAGCATATCTAATGCTTCCCCACTGCGAACCTCCCCGATTACCACTCGATCAGGCCTCATTCGTAATGAGTTTTTTACTAAATCACGTATCGTTACAACACCTTTTCCTTCAATGTTCGGTGGACGTGTTTCTAGTGATACAACATGATCTTGCAACAGTTGGAGCTCGGCTGCATCTTCAATCGTCACAATTCGTTCATCCTGTGGAATAAAGGAAGACAGGACATTAAGCAAACTCGTTTTTCCACTTCCCGTTCCACCACTAATAAAGATATTTAGCCTTGCTTTTACACAAGAGTCAAGAAATTGAGCCATTTCATCTGTCAACGAACCAAACCCGACCAAATCACTAATTTGTAAGCGATTCTGAGGGAATTTTCGGATTGTGATGGAAGGACCTACTAATGATAAAGGTGGAATAATCGCATTTACCCTTGAACCATCTGGCAAGCGTGCATCAACCATCGGACTGCTTTCATCGATTCTTCTGCCCAGTGGCGAAACAATTTTCTCAATCACTTGCAAAACATGATCATTATCACGGAAATAGTAATCACTTACAACTAACTTCCCTTTTTTCTCAACATAAATTTGGTAGGCTCCATTGACCATGATTTCCGATACATCAGGATCATTTAATAAAGCTGTAATAGGTCCATATCCAATTAATTCGTGAGTTACGGTATCAATTAATTGTTTCTTTCCTTCAAAAGAAAGACGATCACTTTTGTCATTTAAAAATTTCATTGCTTCTAGTTCAATCAACTCTTTTTGTTCATCATCCGATAGGTCAGGCTTCTTTTTTAATTCAGAGATCAAATGACTTTGTAATGCAATTTTTAAGTCTGATTCTTTCGGCCTTACTGCTTCTTTTTTTTGATGAGAGGTTTGTTCTTTTTTTTCATTCACTGAAGAAGTGAGAGATTTTTCATTTAGGCGCTTTAATAATGACATTTACAATCCCCCTATCCTTTCTTTTTGAACAGACCTTTTTTCCTTTTTTTACTTTTCAATCCTTCTTCTTCACTTGGAAAGTCATTCAGCAACTGCTCGGCTATTTTCATAACAGCTTTCGCAACAGGAGTTCTAGGTGCTTTTGTTACGAAAGATTCACCATTATTAATTGAAGAAATGACTGTGCGATAATCACTTGGCATTCTTCCGTTTATCTTTTGCCCTAATACTTCTTCAATCAATTCTTTCGTCATGCCTTCCATTTCTGTATCACGATTTAAAATAATCTTAATCTTCTCTTTTAGTCCTAATAATTCTAACGTTTCAATTGCAAGTTTCCCGTTTTTTAATGCTGGTAAATCTAGTGAAGCAATTAATAATATGATATCGGAACTCTCTAGTGCTACTAAGCTCGTTTCAACAAAGGCCGGTGGTGTGTCAATGATCACAATATCGTATTCTTTTCTCATTGCATCAATGAGATAAGCAATATGCTCTCCTGTTATTAATTCAGCAAATTCCGGAAGATCAGGGGCCGCTATAATATCAATACCTGTCTTATGTTTTAACACAAAGTTTCTAAATGATTTGTCACCATTCTCATAAGATTGTTTGACCCAATCGTATATCGACTGGCTTGGGAGTTGGTCAAATAAAAGCGCAACATCACCAAACTGTAAATCTAGATCAATAACTGCCACTGTTAGATTGTGTTTGCTTAAGGCAACAGCTGCATTCACACTAATCGTGGTTTTTCCGACCCCACCCTTCGTACTGCAAACAGTGATGACTTTCGCTTCTTTTTGATTCTCTAGCATACTTGGATCGTTTGCTATTTTTAAACGAATAACACGTTCAGCTTTGTTGATCGATTCGATGATTTCCATTTCATCACTTTCAATATCAAGAACATCGACAGCACCAACAAACATAGCTTTTTTATAATCAATGTCTTCCTTATTTACTAGTAATAGAACAGCAGTTAATGGATAGAGCCTGGATAAATCTTGGCATAATTCATAAGGATTGTCATTCGAATTTGGACCAATGATTACAACTGTCCCTTTTGAATGCGCTAGATCTGTTTTCAATTCAGATAAATGATCGTAGATTTTATTGCTTTTCTTCAATTCATCTAACATCATTTTCACAGCAGTAGCGTACATCTGTTTTTCTGAATGGATATAATAGTTTAATCTCATTTTGACATCTTCCCTTTTTGTAATTGCTCTAAGGTAATATTGACAGGTTTTGTCCCTTCTTCCTCTTCGTCACCTCTTAGCAGGAGAGTAAAAACACCAGTCTCATTAGCAAGGGCAAGAGCTGCTCCTTCTGTTGGAGTCACTTCAAGTGTAACCATTTCATAGGAAGCAGCGGTTTCACTATACTCGTCAACCAACGTCTTCCCTACAGCTAATACCTTTGTATTATCAACAATAATTTGTGAAGATGTTTCTTCCCCAACAGGAACTGGCAATACGGCAATTACATCTACAAATGATCCCGGACTAACAAAACCAGAAACACTTTGAACTTCCGTTACTGCAATGGAAATCGCTCTTTTGCCTTCTTCAATTTGAATGTTGTGTTGAGGATCCAGCAGTTCTTCGTCTGCAGCCTCTTCATCAAGGTTCGCTGTTGCAGTCGCAATTTGATTTGCATTATCATTATTCGCTGTTATAAGAAGAAAGAAAAAAGACATCATCACCCCAAAAATTATTGCAAAAATCCAGATCTTTTTTGTATTCATAAGTAATCACCTTTTTTACTTAATAAGTTTAAAACCATATGCTCCATAGCTTGATTGGTTTGCTGAGGATTCACCGGAACGAGTCGTTTGAATAAATCGCCCTGTTACTTCAGCCCCCTGATTGGTTGAAGAAACACTCTCAATAAAAAAGGTTGCAAAGCCGACAATTAACACTTCTTTAATCTGATTTTGATCTGTGCTAACTGGCTGAAAAATCGGTACAAGAACCACTCTAGAACAATTAGGGGGATAATTTAAATAGGTTGCATTCGGACAAGCTGAAATACGAGGTGTAATCGCATCCCTTGTTGGTCCAGCCAAGTTTCCCGTTTGTGTACCTAACACCGATCCAACTTTCAGCTCAAATTCATAACCATTCCTTAAATCCGTTTCGTAGTTCTTAGCACCAGTACCTGTTAAAGCAATTGCACCAAAGTTCCCACTTGCTGAATCACTGACTTTTAACGTTTGCACTGAACCAAACGACAAGTCCATCGAGGGTTGAATCCCTAGTGGAATCGCTCCTTTTCCCGACTGAAGAGCTTGAAGTTGAACGGCAGCCCTTGCTTGAATTAGTGGCTCTTTAATCCCGAGCGCTTTCGCAAAAAAAAGCGTTCCTCTTATTTGGCCCTGCACTTCTATCAATGTATTATTTGCGTTAATAACAATTTCAAATTGACTAGGGGTTCCATTATTCAACAATATGGTTTGGTTAACAATTTCTTTGGCCTTATTCGGATTGGCAGGCAACTCTTGGGCCGCTGCTAATACAGCAGCATCCGCTATTTTTTGAAGCCTATTTTTTTCAAGGTAGAGTGATCCCATATCAATCACTAAAGCGATGCAGCCGATAAAGACGGTCATGCCTAAAGCGACTAAGACCATGACCGCTCCCTCCTCTTGCTTCATAAATGCTTTCATGATTACTCCACCCTCATCACTGTTTTCGACCTCACCATTAGAGGATCAGGCAATATATTTTTAAATAACGGGATCGAAAAGGCCACAGGATATGATAATTCAACTGTGACATACGTACCTCTGTTTCGATTCGTTGTAATAGGCGATATATTAATTTTCTCTGAATACAATGACGGTGACGCTTCTTTTATCCGAAGTACCACCTCTTGGTTTGTCCCTCCAACACTTGCCACTCTTGCCCCTTCTCGGCTAGCATGCTCAAGTGTTAGATGCGCATGAAAAATACGACCAAAATCAATAATCCCAAACAGGAAAAACAGAAGAACAGTTAAAGAAATTGCTAATTCTACGGTTGCTTGTCCCTTCTCTGACCGAATCACAACAGACTCACTCCCGAATAACATACGGTCCCTAGAACAATTGCAACGCCGTAAGGGAACGCATGGTGCATATCCTTTTTACTTAAACCATCTAATGTTTTTAATTGTGCTGAAAAGAAAATTCGTTTAAGTGAATTCAATAATTCTCTCTGCTTAAGTAAAATAATAAAAGCAATGATGCCACCGATTATGGCAATGTATAAAAATGAGCCAAAAACAAACGCTGTTCCTTGTAACGCCCCAATAGCCATTAAAAGCTTCACATCACCAGCTGCAATACCACCTAATGCATAAGGAATTACCAGTAACCCAAAGCCTGTTAAAAGACCCAGAAAGCTAAATAAAAAGCCTTCCCAACCAAACAATACGGTATTTGAAATTAAACCTACTACTATAGCAGGAAAAGTTACGATGTTTAGTATTTTTCGTTTTTTTAAATCTGTAATTAATGAAATTAGTAATACTATAAAAAGTATGATAAACGTCACGTGACTCACCTCGTAAAAAAAGCCTACTTTTTTACGGAACATCGCTCCTAAAGTAGGCTTTTTAAATTACTAAAGCTTATTTATATATGAAGGTTTTACGACCCAAAAACTTTTGCTCTAACATCGTCAATTTTGTCAATTAAAGATCCACCAAATGCCGTAAACGCTGCAACTGCACCGATAGCAATTACTCCTAAAATCAACCCGTACTCAGTCATACCTTGTCCATCTTCTTCTTTAAAAAACTTGATAACTTTGTTTAACATAATGTAAACCCACCTTTTTTTGAATGTTTTTATAATTTATACTTGCACAAAAAAATACTACCCCCCGAAGAATAGTATGGAAGTTTACTATTTCCGGCAACTGGCTGGCATATCTAATTGATGAAGCCCCTGTAGTTTTGCGTCCCAAGGTTTCCCTTGGTTTGCCCTTATCATTTTGTCACAAACAATTTGTAACCTTGTGTAAAATTACGGCGTTGTTTGTAAATTTATATTAGCATGCGCTTTGTTAAATCAACAATCACAAAATAATTCATCTTTTACGTAATCTTGGAAGAACAATCGATCGTTCACTTATAAAGAAGCAGGTTTTACATAAAATATCCCTGCTGCTCCAAAAAATCGCTATATTTAGAGCTTGATGCTCATTTAAAAGGTTGTGATAACTTGAAACTAATTACAGAAAACGATGTTCAACAGATCCCGATTAGCATTTTAAGATACGACTCTTTTATAAAAAGGCTAAAAGGCTTAATGTTTCGTTTCAAACCAATCGTGAACGAAGGAATCCTTCTTGCCCCATGTAATTCGATCCATATGTTTTTTATGTTTTTTTCAATTGATGTTGTTTTTTTGAATGAAAAAAATCAAATTATTCACCTAAAGAGACATGTAAAACCATGGACGGCAATTTTCCCCGTTAAGCATGCCGTAGCAGCCCTTGAATTACCAGCAGGCACAATTGATACATACTCGATCCAAAAAAACCAGTTTATTGAATTTTAATAAGCTTATGTCAACAACCAACGATTTAACCTCTTTGCTGTTCTCGTGTTATTCTCGCTTTGATATTTTGTGAAAATCTCGCATGAATTCTTCAATTGCTGTGGACGCTAACAGAAAGAGTTCAAGTTGAGGTGACATCCATGAATAAGATATTTATGATTGCAACAGCCATCGGTGTACCACTTTCAATCCTTGGTACCCTCCTTGCTTGGTCTCCAAGTATGATGTTTCTTATTTACAGTGTAACGATACTAGCTTTAGCCTCCTATATTGGCAGGGCAACTGAAAGTCTATCGATCATCTCAGGTCCTAGAATTGGGGGACTACTTAGTGTTACTTTTGGAAATGCAGTTGAATTAACCATTTCAATTTTTGCGTTAAAAGCAGGCTATTTAAATATCGTACTTGCCTCTCTCACTGGTGCAGTAATTAGTAATTTGCTCCTAGTAGCAGGCCTGTCCTTCTTTATAGGCGGTTTAAAATTTAAAAGACAATCGTTTGATATCCACGATGCAAGACATAGCATTGGGTTATTAATGTTTTCCGTTGTCGTTTCTTTTGTTTTCCCATACATATTTGCTACGACGCTAACTGAGCAAGAAGTTTTGCAACTAAGTATTGGGATTGCCATCACCATGCTCGTGCTATACTTTGCTGCACTTTTTTTCAGACTGGTTACTCACCGGGGGGTTTATGTTAAACGAGGTGAAGCTTCTGAAGAAGAAGAAAAAGAAGAACCTGAATGGGGCAAAAGAAAAGCCATTTTGATATTAGCTACTGCTGCCTTAGCGGTAGCCTTTACAAGTGATCAGTTAGTAGACACATTTGAGGCCGTCGCTGTTACCTTTGGTTGGAGTGAAGTATTTATCGGTGTCATTATTGTGGCGATCATTGGGAACTCTGCTGAAAACATTACGGCCATTTATATGGCCTTACGCAATAAAATGAATGTATCGGTTGAAATAGCTGTAGGTTCCACTTTGCAAATTGCGATGTTTGTTACACCCACCCTTGTATTGCTCTCATTGTTTTTCCCGGTGTCTATGGCACTCGTTTTCTCAACTGAATCGTTAATAGCGATGATCTTATCTGTATTTTTAGCAATTACGATGATTAATGATGGAGACTCGAACTGGTTTGAAGGGTTAACCTTACTTGCAGCTTATCTGATTATGGCAATCGGATTTTACTTCATTTAATGAAGAGGCTTTGCCAAAAGGTATAATTTTGACCTTTTGGCAAAGCCTCGAACCTAGTATTCTTCTTACATCCACTAATATAGCTATTCTTTTATTTTCACATTATACTTATGCAACCAGTAATCCATTTGGATGAAATGAGCTAACAATTGTGGCCCAGCCATTAATTGGCCAAAATACGGTTGGCCCGTTGGCAATCCACCTGAATCAGCGATTTCTTGAAGTGCTTCTTTATTTATAAACTCAAAAATCGGTGCGTCCTTTTGCGCTAATACATCTTTCATTCCTTTTTGTACAGCTGCTGTATACTTAGGATGATGCGTCTTTGGATACGGACTCTTTTTTCGATAAAGTATATCATGTGGCAGTAACCCTTCTAACGCCTTCCTTAGAATCCCCTTTTCACGACCAGCAAGCTGCTTCATTTCCCACGGAATGTTCCATACATACTCTACTAAACGGTGATCTGAAAACGGCACACGTACTTCTAAGCTTGCTCCCATACTCATCCGGTCTTTACGGTCAAGAAGATTTGTCATAAACCAAACAATATTCAAGTACGATATTTCACGTCTTCTAGCCTCTTCAGCTGTATCACCCTCAAATCTCGGTGTTTCAGCAATGGTTTCTTTATAACGATTGTAAACATACTGCTTTAAGTCGAGCTTTTTTTTCCATTTATCATTTAGAAGATTTTCGCGCTCATCTATCGAACGCATCCAAGGAAATCCGTCAAAATACATAACTTTCGGCTTATGAAACCAAGGATATCCACCGAAAATCTCATCTGCACACTCACCCGATAATCCCACTGTTACATCTTGTTTGATTTCATGGCAGAACCAGAGTAACGATGAATCGACATCAGCCATCCCAGGAAGATCACGGACATCTACTGCTTCCTTTAAACGATTAGCTAATTCATCAATGGAAATCACTTTGTTATCATGCTCGGTGCCAAGTGCATCAGATACGACATTTACCCACTCCGCATCTGAATTGGGCTGAAAATCACTCGCTTTAAAGTATTTATCGTTTTCGTCATAATCAATTGAATAACTTTTAATTGGTCCTTTTCCTTGCTTCTCATAAACTTTTGCTGCCAACGCCGTTAAAGCACTTGAGTCCACTCCTCCTGAAAGAAACATCCCGACTGGAACATCAGCAAATAACTGACGCTCAACTGTGTCCTCTAGTAAATACCTCACATGGTCTGCGGTTTCGTCAATGCTATGCTCATGCTTTTTGCTTTTCAGTGTCCAGTAACGACTGATTTTCGCTCCATTCCGATCATAAATTAACATATGCGCAGGACGTAGCTCGTTAATGTCATCAAACACACCATGACCAGGGGTTCTAGATGGTGCTAGGCCCATGACATCTGCTAGACCTTCTGGTTTGATGACAGGCTCGATATCACGGTGAGCAAGTAAGGCTTTTAATTCAGAACCGAATAATAAGCATCCATTACGCACTGTATAAAACAGTGGCTTAACACCTAAACGATCACGTGCCATAAACAAACTTTCATCTTTGTCATTCCATATAGCAAACGCAAAGATTCCATTAAACTTCTCAAGGCTTTGATATCCCCATTCGATGTATGATTTTAGTAACACTTCTGTATCTGAATGCCCTTGAAAATCATGTCCACGTGCAAGTAACTCTTTCCGTATGTCCTCAGTGTTATAAAGTTCACCATTATAGACAATTGTATAGGTCTTATCCTTATAAGTACGACTCATCGGCTGAACGCCATTTTCCGGATCAACTACGACCAGGCGTGCATGGCCAAAAGCTGCATGGGATGATGTCCAAACATTCATATCATCAGGCCCACGGTGGTTTAATGTCCTTACCATATTTCTTATTTGCTTCTCTTCTTGCCTTAAGTCATTACGCCAATCAATCCACCCTGTAATTCCACACATGTATTTATCAGCCCCTTTTTGGGAAAGTTTCTTTTTTGCCCAAGTGATATGAGTGAATCCCATCCTCACTGAGCTTTCTCTCTACTTCATTCGCCCCATGCTAGGCTCAATGCCCATAACCTATCCTATTCAATTTATAGGCAGATGTGCTAATTTTTCCTATGTTATTAGTGTAATCATCTAGATAGTGAAGTTCATAGATATAATTCAAAGAATTTACTAAAATTCATGAAAAGAAGGTGGAGAGACTAATGCATCATTCTAGACCTCGTTTTGCAACAAAGAAAATATATAAAAAAGTGTTAAAGAAAAAACAATTAACATTATTACAATTGCAACACAAGCTCTATGAACTGAAAATACCCATCATTCTAATATTTGAAGGTTGGGATGCAGCTGGTAAGGGTGGGGCAATTAAAAGAGTAACGGAGAGACTTGATCCTCGTGGGTATTTTGTACATGGAATAAAAGCTCCCGATGAGCATGAATTACATTATCATTATTTGAGGCGATTTTGGAAAAAACTCCCTAAAAAAGGACAAATAACAATTCTTGATCGTTCATGGTATGGTCGCGTTCTCGTTGAACGAATCGAGGGTTTTGCAACCGAAAATGAATGGCTACGAGCTTATGATGAAATCAATCATTCAGAAAAAATGCTAGCTGACGATGACCATATTTTAATAAAATTTTGGTTAGACATATCAAAGGATGAACAATTACAAAGGTTCAAAGCCCGTGCGAAAGACCCTTTTAAAAAGTGGAAGCTTACTGATGAAGACTGGCGTAATCGACAAAAGTGGGATCATTATGAAAATGCCGTTTTGGATATGCTAGATAAGACAAATACTCCCTATGCAAAATGGCATGTAATCAATAGCAACGATAAAAGAACAGCTAGAGTTTTCATCATAGAAACAATTGTGTCTGAATTTGAAAAAAGAATTGAGAAAGTCAAATAACGGTATTCACATAAAAAATGTAAGAAAACCACACGCTGTTCTTACAAAACATCGTGTGGTGTGGTGTGGTGATTAGTTCTCACTCTAGAAATTTATCTTGTGTGTGTTAAAAGTGCACCTACAACTTTGCGTTATAATAAATATGTTAGTTTAATCAAACAGAAAGAAACCTTGGTGATAAATATGAACAAAGATTTTATTAAAATACGGATGCAGCATGTTATCCAATCCTATACAGAACAACAAAACGGTTTACCTGTATCTGAAAAAGAAGAAAACGAACTTCTACAAAAGATCGTAACTTTGGCAAATGACAGAGGTATCGGAGAGTTACAAGACATTATCCATGATGTAATCTATGCATTTTTCAGCGATCAAGACGATGAGTGAGCTTCTTTGGCCATTAGCTTTTTGACATTCTCGTTTGGATCCCAACATGAAAACTTATATGTTGACTTTGTCTCATAACCTAGACGAATACATTGATAGTGCACCCCTCCACCCTCTTTCTTAATGACTGCAAAATGTTTACATGTTGCACAACAATGAAAGCGATTTTTCATAGTTTCTCCTTTCTCGTTCAAAGCTGTGCACCATCTCCCCTTTGTATTTCATTGAATGGGCTAGCTTATTGTGTTATTTTTTGTTTAGCCTTTTCCCAGCAAACCGTTCCACAACCTTTGGCATTAATTGATAAAGTGTTGAGCCAAAGTTCATCCATCTGGGTAAGTTTAACTCACGCTTTGGTACAGCAGTTAGTTGAATTGTTTTCGCTGCGACATCTTCAGGCCGAAGCATCCATCGTTCTACATTTTTAACATACGTTCCTTCTTGATCTGCTCTATCAAAAAATGGGGTTTTTATGGGCCCAGGGTTGACTGCTGTTATATGTATATTAGTATCCATCAACTCCATTCGAAGTCCATTTGTGAAACCTAAAACGGCATGTTTCGTTGCTCCATAAACGCTTGACTTCGGCGTTGACAATTTTCCAGCTTGAGAGGCTATGTTAATGATATGCCCACTATTTTGTTTTAACATATGCGAAAGAACTGCTTTTGTTAATGCAATTAATCCTATCACATTCACCGAAAACATCTCTTTTACATCATCAATATTCGCAGTTACCACTTTGTCAAACACTCCAAAACCTGCGTTATTTATTAAAACATCAACATGGCCAACTTCTCCCATCACTCGTTCTGTAACAGCGTTTACCATTTTAACATCACTAATATCTAACTCATAAGCATAAGCTACCCCACCTGTTGTTTCAATAGCTTGCCTGAGCTCTTTTAACTTTTCGATATTACGTGCTAAAAGAACGACTGTATATCCCTTCCGACTAGCTTCAAAAGCCAAGTTCCTTCCTAAACCACTAGAAGCCCCCGTAATCCAAACTACTTTTTTTGTTGCCATGCCACCACTCCTTTTCATTACTATATTGTAGAAAAGAATAAAAAAATTCAAGCACCTACCTTCCTTTTTCCGACTAGGAGTTGACTACTAAGCGCCACCCTCATATAATGAAAAAAAGCAATATAAAAAGCGCAGATAGGGATTAGTAAATGTTCATTACGTGAAAAGAGAGTGACTTCATTGGCTGAAAGGGTCACCACCCCTAATAACATTGAACCTGCCCTGGAGCTAGTTAACTTTGCATAAGTTGACCGTTCCCCACGATACGGGTAAAGTGGGCATAGATTGCCAACTAAGGTGGTACCGCGGAAACTCAAGCTCTTCCGTCCTTATTAGGACAGGAGAGCTTTTTACTTTTTAACAGCTTACCTTACTGAAAAGAGGAGAGAAACATGAGTCGACAACGACTAGTTGTGAAAATAGGAAGTAGCTCATTGACGACAAAACAAGGTGCTCTAAGCATGGAAAAAGTCACAAACTTTGTCAAAGCCATAGCGAAATTAAAAGAGGCTGGTCATGAAATCATCGTCATTTCTTCAGGCGCTGTTGCTGCAGGGTTTAAAGCGATCGGTTATCCAAGCAGACCGGTAACGATTGCTGGCAAACAAGCAGCAGCTGCGGTTGGACAAGCAATGCTCATGCAAGCTTATATTGAGCAATTTGAATTGTACAAGATGACTCCTGCACAACTACTTTTAACAAGACAAGACTTTTCTGATGAAACTCGTTACGGAAACGCCTACTCTACATTAACTGAATTATTAAAAAGAGGAGCGATACCAATCATTAATGAAAATGATTCAACCTCGATTGAAGAGTTGACATTTGGAGACAATGATATGCTTTCTGCTCTGGTCAGTGGCTTAATTCATGCAAGCACTCTTTGCATTATGACTGATGTGAATGGATTGTATGATGATAACCCACAAACAAACCGTGAAGCAAAGAAAATTCACTATCTACCCTTTGTAACGGATGAATTATTGACGCTTGCAGGGGACTCAACATCAAAGGTCGGCACTGGAGGGATGAAATCAAAAGTCAGCGCTGCCCAAACGGCCCTTACACTTGGTGTGAATGTATTTATTGGCAAGGGTGAGCATCAAGATACTTTTATTGATATTTTAAACGGGAAAGGCGACGGTACATATATTGGCTCATTCCAACATGAAGCTGTCATGCCTACTACTAAACAATGGATAGCTCTTCATTCGAAAATATCAGCACGTCTAATAATTGATAAAGGTGCAGAACAAGCGCTACTTCGACGAGGAAAAAGTCTTCTTCCTGTTGGCATTACTTCGATAAAAGGAGACTTTACAATAGGGGATGTAATCGAGGTTTACAATGAAAGTAATAAATTAATTGGCAAAGGCAAAGCGAATATATCCAAAGAGGAGCTGGCCACATTACAAAACCAGCAAACCGCGAGCCAAGAAAAACATAAGCAACCCGTCGTCATTCACCGAAACGAATGGGTTCCATATATAAAGGAGACGATGAAACGATGAGTGAATTAAGAACAAAAGCACAAAAAGCAAGTGAATGTGCACGTGAATTAGCTACAAAAACGACAGAAGAAAAAAATACTGCACTAGAAAAAATCGCCGTTCAACTTCTTGAAGAAAAAGAATATTTACTAGCTGAAAACGAGAAAGACATCATTACCGCTCGTAACAATGGGACAAATGAAGGAATCATTGATCGTCTAACATTGAGTGCTGAACGCTTGCAAGACATGGCAGAAGGGATTAGACAGGTGATCGCCCTTCCAGACCCAGTTGGTGAGAACCTTTCAACAATTAATCGCCCTAATGGATTAAACATTCAAAAAGTCCGTGTACCACTTGGGGTTATTGGTATGATTTACGAAGCTAGACCGAATGTTACAATCGATGCTTCAAGCCTGTGTTTAAAAGCTGGGAATGCCGTATTGCTACGTGGAAGCTCTTCTGCGATTCACTCTAATACAGCGCTTGTCCAAGTTGTCCAACGCGCACTCAAAAAATCTAACATCCCTGTCGCTGCCATTCAACTACTTGAAGATACAAGCCGGGAAACAGCAACGGAAATGTTTACATTAAATGAGTATTTAGATGTCTTAATTCCAAGAGGAGGAGCTTCTTTAATCCAATCTGTTGTTAAAAATGCTTCCGTACCCGTGCTTGAGACAGGAGTTGGAAATTGCCATTTATATATTGATCATAACGCTGAAACAGATATGGCTATTTCAATCGCTGTCAATGCCAAAACGCAACGTCCGTCCGTTTGTAATTCTGTTGAAACAATCTTAGTAAACCGTAAATGGGCTGACTCCCATTTAAAAGAGTTATTACAAGCTCTTTCTGAAAACGGAGTTTCCCTTGTTGGAGATGACAAAACAAGAGAATATGATTCTCAAATTGGTGAAGCGATTGAATCAGATTGGGCCGACGAATACCTAGATTTAAAAGTAGCGTTAAAAGTAACTGAAACTGTTGATGAAGCGATTGAACATATTCATCAATACGGAACAAAACATTCAGAATCGATTATTAGTGAAGATGCTGGAAATGTTGAGCGTTTCTTAAATAACATAGATGCTGCTGCCGTTTACCACAATGCTTCAACTCGTTTTACTGACGGATTTGAGTTTGGCTTTGGTGCTGAGATTGGAATTAGCACACAAAAACTTCATGCACGTGGACCAATGGGGCTTGAAGCACTAACGTCAACGAAATACATTGTAAATGGAACCGGACAAGTGAAAGGATAGGTGCATACTATTGCTACAAAATAAAACCATTACTTTTTTAGGAGCAGGTTCAATGGCAGAGGCAATCATTGGTGGACTTGTCCGACATAAAATCGTTGACCCGAAACAAATTCTTGCAACAAATTTAAATGATTATCAAAAATTAGCTTACTTAGAAGAAACGTACGGTATTCAAACGAATACCAACCGTGCTGAAGCTGTTCGTGCTGGCGATATTGTCATCCTAGCTATGAAACCAAAGCATGTCAAAGAAGCTATCGAAGACATTGTAGAAATGACAAATGAGCAACAACTTTTCGTCTCTGTTCTTGCCGGTATTCCAACTTTCTATATTGAAGAGCTACTCGGTTCTAAGGCTGGAGTTATACGAACAATGCCGAACACTTCTGCAAAAGTAGGTGAATCAGCAACTACTGTAACAAAAGGCTCTTTTGCATCGGATAGCCAATTAGAAGAAGTGATACAACTGTTTTCATCAGTAGGCACTGTTACCATTGTAAATGAAGAAAAGCTCGATGCAGCTACAGGGATCGCCGGTAGTGGCCCTGCTTACTTTTACTTTATGGTAGAAGCAATGGAAAAAGCAGCACTAGAAGCAGGACTAACAAAAGAAGAGGCAACAGCACTTATCACGCAAACCATTGTTGGTGTAGGAAAGAGATTGCAATCTACAACTAAGACACCAAAAGAGCTTTATGAGGAAGTGATGAGTCCTAATGGAACAACTGAAGCAGGTATTAACATTTTACGAGAACGAAATAGTCAAGAAGCTATGACAACTGCTGTCACACGAGCAATTTCAAGATCTAAAGAATTAGGAACTATTTTTAGCAATTCAAAATAAATATGAAAAGGTTGGCTCAAGCTGGCTGATCAATTGACAGTGACAATCTACCGTTTACTGCTTCCTTGGTCTAACCATTGTTTGAGCCAGTTTTTTTATGCTTATTTCTTATCTAGCGATCGGAGGGAACAGTGCTGTTTTATCTAATAAATGAAATACTTTTGTATCCATCTCCAAAACTAGTAGAACAATAACTAGATTTTTTACTGAAGGAGCTCAATTTTAAACATGGAAACCATGAAAAGCGAACTATCTAAATCACCTTTCATACGAGCAATTCAAAAAATCGTTTTCCACCGTGCATTCACGTCAACTATAATTATTTTAATTGTTATTAATGCCATTATAGTCGGTCTTGAAACGTATCCTGAACTATATCATGCGTACTATGAATGGTTCTATTTAGCTGATTACATTTTGTTGTGGATATTCACTATCGAAATTGCGATGCGCTTCATTGCCACTCGTCCCTCGAAAGATTTTTTCAAAAGTAGTTGGAACTGGTTTGATCTTTTGATTGTAGGAGCCGGCCATATCTTTGTGGGTGCTCATTTTGTAACGGTTCTGCGAATTCTTCGTGTACTGCGTGTATTACGCGCTATCTCTGTTATCCCATCCTTACGGCGTCTCGTAGATGCCTTATTAATGACAATCCCTTCGTTAGGGAATATCATGATTTTAATGAGTATCATTTTCTATATTTTTGCAGTTATCGGAACAATGCTTTTTGCAGGTGTTGCTCCAGAGTATTTCGGAAACCTTCAGCTTTCTCTTTTAACTTTGTTCCAAGTTGTAACACTAGAGTCTTGGGCAAGTGGTGTTATGCGTCCAATATTTGAGGAAGTTACATGGTCATGGATTTACTTTGTAATCTTTATTCTTGTTGGTACCTTCATTGTGTTTAACCTCTTTATCGGTGTTATCGTTAATAATGTTGATAAAGCCAATGAAGAAGAAGAAAATGATAAAACAAATACGGAATTAAAAGAGTTGCGCCACGAAGTAGCAGAAATGAAAGCAATGATCCAAACATTGACAGAACGAAAATAAGAACGAGGGAACCATCCCTCGTTCTTTTTATAGTTGAATCCATCTAAAAAGGTAAACATTTAAACTGACTCAATCAACGTCGTCTAGCTACCATAATCAAAGAGAGCGTCAACAACCCAATTTCATATCGGTTATTGCACGGTTTCGTCTGCACCACCAAAGAATTCTTGATATAGTTCAACGACTGTTCGATCTGCATCAGAAGCATGGATACCTAAGATTAAGCTTACTTCCGATGACCCCTGGTTAATCATTTCAATATTAACATTTGCTCTTGTTAATGCCGCTGTAGCACGAGATGAGATCCCGATTGTATTATGCATGCCTTCTCCGACGATCATAACCATCGCAAAATCACGTTCAACGTACACATCATCAACACATAGTTCTTCTTTTATTCGATTAACAATACGGTTTTCAATTTCATCTGTTAACTGATCTTGACGCAATATAATTGACGTATCATCAATTCCAGATGGCATATGCTCGTAGGATAACCCTTCATCTTCTAGCATTTGCAGTAATTTACGTCCAAAACCAACTTCTCGGTTCATTAAATACTTTCGGACATAGATTGTAGCGAAGCCTTCATCTGCAGCTATTCCAATAACAGGATTCATGAAATATTCACGTTCTGCAATAATCATTGTTCCTGATGAGGACGGGTTATTTGTATTTTTCACACAAACAGGAATTCCATTTCGAAACGCTGGAAATAAAGCTTCATCATGGAATACAGAGAAACCAGCATACGATAATTCACGCATTTCTCGATACGTCATTTTCTTAATTTTCACAGGGTTATTGATAATTTTCGGGTTAGCTGCAAAAACGGAATCGACATCTGTAAAGTTTTCATATAAATCTGCTTTTACTCCTGCTGCTAAAATAGAGCCCGTAATATCTGATCCCCCACGCGAAAATGTTACAAGCGTTCCCTCTTTCGAATAACCAAAAAATCCTGGGAATACAATAACTTCTTTTCGTTCACGTAAAGCCTTTAAATGTTCATAAGCCTCCGGTAATACTTGTGCATTACCTGGCTCATCACTAACAAACAATCCAGCATCTTTTGGATTTAAATACGTAGCGTTTAAGCCTATGCTTTGGAAATAAGCTGCAATTAATTTAGCATTGTTATCTTCTCCACTTGCTTTAATTAAATCCATACAAGCACCTGGGCGATTACGATCAAACTGAAGACGTTCACGTAGATCAGCTTCAATTGTCGCAATAATCTCTTTTCCTAATCCTAAGCCCTCTGCAATATCTTCATAACGATTTAATACTGCTTGAAGTTCATTTTCTGTATCATTATTTTTTAAATATGTTTCTCCAAGTTGAATTAGAAGGTCAGTAACTTTTGTATCATCACTAGTTCGTTTTCCAGGCGCAGATACGACAATTACTTTTCTCTCTTTGTCTTCTGCTACAATGGAAGCTACCTTTTTAATTTGCTCCGCACTTGCGACTGATGTTCCCCCAAATTTCGCTACCTTCATGTGTTATCTCCAGCTCCCTTATTCTTCAATTCTCTCTTCATTTATAAGTTTTTTGAACATTCCCAATATAGCATAACCACAAAAGTTCTGCAAAACCATTCTCTTACGTTTTAAGCGTACATAGCGCCCCTAAGCTTCCTCAGTGATACTCATCACTTTGATCCATCCAATCCTCGCTATTTCTTGACAATGCCTCAATATTCCAATATAACAAAACGTAGATGTAGAAAGCTCTACACCTACGCTCTTACATACTATATAATTGGAAGTATTAATAATATAGTCAAATACACATACTACTGTTTTTAAAAGATGTATATCCTCTCACCCATTATTAACGAAACATTCCTATTAAAAATGGCACTCTCTCCTGGAGCTCCTCATCTGTACAACTAGACTCACTCGCATATTCAAGTTCTTTTGCATAAGTAAATGTCGTTTCTTCTAGATTATTCGTTAGCTCTGCTTGATCAAAACAAGCAGGTGCACTGTACACATTATACGTGTGGTCAAGTATTACTCTCGTATCACCAGATACCGGCACAGTCACAGGAATAATCAAACCTGCTAACAATAAGAGTCCTGCCAACACAATCCATATTATTGTACCTTTTTTCATCTTCTACCTTCTTTCCATCCTTTTCCTTCTACAAAACAAGTAGAAAACAATCGATTTTCTTGTTTCTTTTTCCCTTTGTAGTGTAATATGGTATAAGCATATTCGCAACTATTTGATCTGAGGTTGAGGTTATGCTTTATGCTTGCTAAACAACAAAATTATGCTAAGATTCCTAATAAATGAACCATTCAGGAGTGATAAATATAATGAAACGATCTTTACCACCAAAAGCAGAACGTCATCGTCATTTTGGAACAGTTGATCCTATTATTGGGACAAAACCAACAGACAAAGAAAAGATGCCCGATCTTCAAAATAAACCAGATGATTTTTATTTCCCTATTCAACAAGTTGGGATATCTGATGTCAAGTATCCAGTCATGATAGAATCTACATTGGCACCAACAACACAAACAACAACAGCAACTTTTTCTTTAACAACAAGTTTAGACCAAGATTTTAAAGGAATTAATATGAGTCGTCTCACCGAGCAACTTCATCTTTTTTTCCAGTCTCATTTGCTAACAGATGAAACATTACGTGAATTTACTGCTATTCTTGCCAAAGAGATGAAACAAAGGGCTGCCAATGTTCGCGTCACATTTCCATGGTTCTTCACAAAGACAAGCCCAGCTTTGCAAAAAGAGGGAATGGCTCATGCAGATATCACGTATGACGTTTCTTTTGATGAAGAAAAAGGTTATACATCTGTCATTACACTCACAGGTGCAGTTACAACCCTTTGCCCTTGTTCAAAAGAAATTAGTGAGTATAGCGCGCATAACCAACGTAGTTTCGTAACGATGTCTGTAACAGTTGACGATTCTTATGAAGCAGATTGGAAAGCCGTTTTATTAGAAGCAGCAGAAAGTAATGCTAGTTCCATTTTATACCCTGTCTTAAAACGCCCAGATGAGAAAGCTGTCACAGAGCGAGCATACGAAAACCCACGTTTTGTTGAAGATTTGGTTCGCCTTGTAGCGGCTGATTTATATGAACATGAAGCGATTCGCTCATTTGAAGTTCAGTGTCGAAACGAAGAGTCCATTCATCAGCATGATGCGGTCGCAAAACTTTCTTACAAAAAATAAAAAAAGAGGTTTTCTCATAATCCTGCCCCGTTATTTAGGGGGGAACCTATGAGTCAACCTCTTTTTAATTATTGATAGCTTCAACAATCATTTTTTTTAATAGTTGTTCTCTAGATGAATTCTGCAAGAAGTCACTTGTTGCACAGTGCTTTAATATCACTTGTCTTTTTGTTCGCTCAAGTCCACTTGCTAGTACTTGCTTTCTCACCTTTTCTAAGAAAAGCAAATCTTCTTCAATAGTACTAGGTAACCTCTCTTCCAATTCCTTCATAAGGATTTTACCATAAGTAGGGCTGGCCCCTCCTGTAGAAAGCGAAACTGTTAATGAACCTTTCTTTACTGTCATTGGAAATTGAAAGTCACTTAGAGTTGCATTATCAGCTAAATAGACGAGTTGATAAGGTTTTCGCTTTTGATATAGCGCTTGATGTAACTTAGGATCATTGGTTGTTAGAAAAAGCAAATCTGACTCAAACGATTGAGTGGCATTTACCATTTGTTTCTCCCAACGAAAGTTTGGTAGTTTATGATAAACGTCCAAACTGCGATGAAGAGTCGGTGCATAAATCTTGATCTCTTTAATTCCAGCTTCCATTAATTTAGGAATATGCCTTGCTGCGACCGTTCCCGCTCCAACAAAAACTGCACTTTTTTCTACCATGTTTAACATTAGGGAGAGATGATTCATATTAGCTCCTTACTATTAGCGCTTATACGTAGATAACACGTATCACAATTCACTTGCACTTCCTTCTCTAATACCTCTTCAACTCGTTTAGACAGTACAGAGACTAATTGATCATCGAAGCCAAGGTAATCACATAAAATAAAATCTTTACTCGTTTTTTTCGACCATTCATTTAATTGCTTCTGTAACCCTTTCATTAGTACCCCTGTAAATAATAAATATGGAACAACGTATACCTCTTTATTAGATAAGCGGTTCATTCTAGCTAATCCTTCTTCTACATTTGGTCGCGTCGCCGCTAAAAAACATACGTCTACTTCATCTACAGGTGTGTATTCCCAAACAAGTCGCGCTATTTTCATTAAGTCACTTGTTTGATCAGGATCACTACTTCCACGCCCAACTAAGAGAACAGAGATCGGTTTGCGCTCCTCAAATGCCGGTCTCTCTTTTGTTAGTCGTAGTCCCGCCGTTTGCAAGCGATCTTTTATGATATCTATTACCGTAAAATCTATCCCGATAGGCCGTCCGTATGAGAAACTTACACTCGGATACTTTATTTTCATTTTATCAACTTCTTGAGGGATATCTACTTTAGCATGCATCGCTGTTAACAATAGAACAGGTATAACAGCGATTTCCGTAGCACCTTGATCGATACATGCTTGTACTCCTTTTTCGATCGTTGGTTCAGTTAACTCTAAAAAGCAACATTCTTGTATGGCAACTTGAGAATGCTTTGCTTTTGCCTTTTCAACAAAAGCCAGCAGTTCTTCATTTCCAGCTTGAATACGGCTCCCATGACCGATATACAAAATAGCTTGCATCCCATCACCTACTTTACAAATTCTTTAAAACTTCAATAAGCGCTTCCTTTGATGGCTCAGGTAACGTTACTTGAACTTCATAGCCATATTCAATCGCTGCCTGATACGTATTTGGTCCAAAACAGACAATGTTTGCCCGTTTCGATAGAGTTTCAGGCATTTCGTGACAAGCTATAATTTGTTCAGTTACAATTTTAACGGACTCAGCACTAGGGAATACAATGGTATCAACTCTATCTTCATCGAGCATCCTCTGGCATGTATTATTGGACTGTTCTAGCACTTCATAAGAATGCGAAGCACAAAAATCATGTTTACCATAAAGGTCCATACGCTTTTGATCACGTCCGTTCCAATCACTCGGACCAATTACCAACCTTTTATCTGATTGTTGCATCTCATTAACAGAAAAACCAAAACAAGCAAATGACTCAATTACTCTTAGGGATTTAGTTGATGCTCCAAAAAATTGAGCTTCCAACGTGCGAATATCAATTCGTTGCTTGTTTAATTGATGAAAAAACCAACTGACTGATTCTGGTGAATGAAATATTATTTGTTCATACTGATGAAAATCTATCTTTTTTTTGTTTTGCTCATGTGTAACAAAACGTGGATACTCAAATACATCCGCCCCTAAATTCGTAAGCTCTTTTGCTAACACACTAGCTCCCCCTGATGTTCGGCCAAATAATATATGTTTTCCAAACAATGGTTGACGTTCGAACCAACTTTCTTTTGTTCGTAATTTGGCTACATCTCCTACCAATGTAATGGCTGGATTGGAGAATTTCTTTTGTAACACAAGGTCAGAAATGTTAGAAAGGTTTCCCGTTAGCGTTTGTTGTTTCCCTAAAGTTCCCCATCGTATAAGTAAAACAGGGGTGTGAGGATCACGTCCATGTTTGATAAGTTGTTCACTAATATACGGTAAATTTTTAACTCCCATATAAAAAGCAATCGTATCAATTCCTGTAGCAAGTGCACTCCAATCAATTAACGGTTGTCCTGTTGGCGATTTATCATGACCGGTTATAATCGCAAAAGAAGCTCCATGATCCCGATGAGTCACTGGTACCCCAGCATAAGTTGCTGCTCCTATTCCCGCCGTTATTCCAGGAACAATCTCATAAGAAATCCCCTTTTCCTCAAGTGCTGCAGCTTCTTCTCCAACGCGACCAAAAACACTTGGATCTCCTCCTTTTAACCTAACAACTTGCTTTCCTTCTAATGCATACTTCACTAGTAAATCATTTATGGCTTCCTGACGTAACAAATGTCTATCTGGAAGCTTGCCACAATACACTAGTTCTGCACCAGGCTTTATTGTTTCTAATAGTAATGGATTTACAAGCCGATCGTATAAAACAACATCTGCAAGTTCTAGACATTGTTGACCTTTCACAGTCATTAACCGAATGTCACCTGGGCCTGCACCAATTAAATAAACGTATCCTTTAGTCATTAGTCTTCTCCTTTAATGTAAGTTGCTTATGAAAATTCATTAAGCCTCATTTTATTTCCGACTTTTTTCATATGTTTTATCAATTATAATATAAGAAACTAACTACCTCAATTAGAATATTCGAAACCATCGGCTGAATTTTATAAGCATGTTACATTTCCAATAATTTATGTAAGATTATCTAACATCACTTCCCCGTGATCCTTCTTGCCTATGATATGATATAACAAAAGGTCAGAACATTCTAACTTAACAAGGGGTGGAATGGGTGTCAACGTATAAAGATAAAAAAGTAATTACCATCGGAATTGTGAGTGAATTAACAGGTCTGTCTGAAAGAAAAATTCGTTATTATGAGGAAAGGAAATTAATCTATCCAGAAAGATCAAAAGGTGGAACAAGAAAATATTCGTTTTTAGATGTTGAACGATTACTTGATATTGCAAACAAGATGGAAGATGGCATGCAAACTTTTGAAATTCGAAAAATGGAACAAAAACAACTGCAGAAAAAAGAAGTTCGCGATCGTATGCTCCGTGGACAGCTTAACGCCGCGTTTAATATGCGAAAATAGCACATGTGTAACTCACCGTTATACTTGTGCTTTTTTTGTCCTCTAAAGAATTCTACATCTCTTTTTTCTCCATTTTCATCTTTCCCTCATAGAACAACGAATCCTTTGACAAACTACAAATAAATAACTGTGATGAAAAGGTGGTTGCCATGAAAGCACAAGTATTCACTTTACTGTTTTCTAGTTTCTTACTGTTCCTTCCTACATTCACTTCAACTTCTTTTGCTGAGGAAACTTATCAAGCCGCCATTATTATTGATGATTTTGGAGGAAATGTAAAGGGGGTTCAATCTTTTTTAACTAGTGATATTCCTATCACCGTTGCTGTTATGCCCTTTATGGAACACTCCACTGAACAAGCCAAGAAAGCACATGAGGCAGGATTTGAAGTTATGATACATATGCCGATGGAGCCAAAGAAAGGGAAGGCTTCATGGCTTGGTCCTAATGCCATTACAAGTGATTTAACAGATGAAGAAGTTCGAGAGAGGATACTAGCTGCGATTGACAATGTCCCATTTGCTCAAGGGATTAACAATCACATGGGTTCAAAGATAGTTGAGAATGAACGAATCATGCGCGTCATTTTAGAAGTAGCAGCTGAAAATGGATTGTATGTTATTGATAGTGGGACTAGTGGATCCTCCGTCATTCCAAAACTTGCAAATGAACTGAACATACCTTGTGCAACTAGAGATATTTTTTTAGATGACACTCTTTCTTCTAGTCATCATGTTACAACTCAAATGCATTTACTAACAAAGTTAGCCCAAAAAAATAATAACGCGATTGCAATTGGCCATGTGGGAATAAAAGGCGACGAGACATTTAAAGGTATTTCAAATTCAATGAATTTCCTCCAAAAAGAAAATGTAGAAATTGTACCTGCGTCATACTTACTAGAGACAAGCATTGAGAAAGACCATTCTGGGTTCTGGCAACCTAGAGAAAAGGAGGAAGAATAATGATTACAACACGTAGTACAAATACGAATGAAATTTTCACTGCAAAAGATCAATCAAAAATTATCCTACGGCCTGCAAAAATTTATGACGCTAAGGAAATTGTCGATTCAGCTTCCTCTATTGTTAAAAAAGGAACATTTATTCAAAAAGAACGTGTTCGATCTATCGAAGAAGAACAAGCATTTATCGAAGAGATACAAACCAATGGAAATATGTATATCGTGGTAGAAATAAATGGAGTCGTTCGAGGTATTGCAAGAGTTATTCGTGGGGAGCTCAATATGAAACGACACACTGGTCTTTTTCGAACATGGTTACATGAAGAAGGCCAAGGCAAAGGTATAGGAAAAAAAGTTATGGAGTATACACTTTCATGGTGTCGTCGGCACGAACTGCATAAGCTATGTTTAACTGTATTCGCTACTAATAAAGTAGCTATAAAGCTTTATGAAAACTCAGGCTTTGTTATTGAAGGCGTTCAAAAAGAACAAGCCTTAATTAACCATAAATATGATGATGAGATATTTATGGCTTATTTCTTTAATAACAGAAAGGAGGAGCCAATTTAATGTTATGGAGAATGGCTAAAACTGTACTAATTGTAGGCCTTGTCGGTATCGGCCTAGCAATTATTGGAAGGGCTCTTATTGATGACAACGACTATTCATTACAAATAAATGAGATCCCACAAGATTTAGAAGTCTCTGCAATGGACCACCTAATGGCTGAAGACTTAGCAATGACAACTTCCATGTTTCTAAAGCAACTTTCAGCTCAAATGCAAAGATGGGCTGATAGTGACCTAAGTGATCAAGAACTCCGTGCTCGTTTTAAAGAGGAAATCTCCGAGCATCCACATTTTCATGGTTTTGCGATAATAGAGGATGATACTATTGTTGAACACGTTGGAGATATAGAAAGATTAGATATTTCGAAGCTTACTCATCACCATATGAAAAGTGATTTCTCCGATCCTTATTCCGTTGATGGGAATCAATATATGCTTATGGGAGAAGAAATAGAAAATGGACGAATTGTTCTGGGAGAAATTGATTTATCCTTTGTGAAATCTTTTGTTAAAGGCTTGGCCTCTGTTGCTGATTCAAATGGAACATTTTTTGTTTCTGGAGCCGATCCCGATATAGAATGGAAAACAACTGAAGATATACCTGAAAACTTGGAAGCAGAAACCGTGCCTGAACTAGGGTGGCAAATAATCGTTCATTCTGATGAACAAAAGCCAGAACACCTTAAGCGACCTTACCATGAGCAACAAGCTGTTATTCGATTCAAACATCCTGAAGTAGCTGAAACTTGGCTATCGGATAATAACGATTTAAAAGTAATTGAAGATGATAATCCACTCTTTGTAGTTGAATCAGAAATGGAATCAACTGAACAATTGATTCGTCGTTTAAGACGGGAATACGACCTAGAATTAGTTGAACCAAATTACTTAATGACAAAACAGCTAGTATTATTTTCAACTGATCCAAACGATTATAGACACACACCACCACAAAGAACAGAATCACCGACTAATAAAGCGAACAGTGATCAAACTAAGCCAAGAGTATTAACATCCGAGCCAAATGATGAATTTTTTGAGCCCTATCAATGGAACCTTGAGCAAATTGAAATTGATGAGGGCTGGGATTTATCAGGAGGACGAGGTGTTAAAATAGCTATTTTAGACACCGGTGTTGATCCTGACCACCTCGATATAAAAGCCAAACTAGGACCGGGTTATAATTCATTTGACGACTCGAAAGATTTTAGTGACGCACATGGTCATGGCACTCATGTAGCTGGAGTCGCCGCTGCGCTAACAAATAACGTAACAGGAATTGCTGGAATATCCTGGGATAGTACTATTTTACCAATTAAAGTACTAAATGACGAAGGTGAAGGGTCAACATATGAAGTCGCTAAGGGAATTTACTGGGCCGTAGACCATGGAGCGGATGTCATTAATATGAGCCTTGGTGATTACTACCCTTCCGATCTATTACATGACGCTATCCGTTATGCTTATGAAAATGATGTGGTCTTAATCGCGGCATCAGGAAATGATAATGTTGAGGACCCAATGTACCCAGCATACTATAAGGAAGTCTTTACAGTGGCTGCTGTAGATGATGCCAGAAACAGAGCATTCTTTTCAAATTACGGAGATCATATAGATGTTACGGCACCAGGGGAACACATCCCTAGTTTATTCCCTGATAACAATTATGTTATCATGTCCGGTACGTCAATGGCTGCTCCTCATGTAGCAGGTTTAGCAGGGTTGATTCGCTCTCTTCGTCCTGATTTAACAAATGAAGAAGTGTACGATGTCATGAGATCAACAGCAAAAGACCTTGGTACTACAGGACAAGATCCTTATCATGGATTCGGAGAAATTGACATCGCCGCTGCATTACAATCAATCGCAAACTAAAAAGGGGGTCAGACACCTCTGCACTTTGTTAAAGTGTTAAAGAAGTGTCTGACCCCCCAAATGTTTATTATAAGACGAAACCAGCTGATTTTCGGACAGGCTTCTTTTCCAATAATGTAACTGAATTAATTGTCGGCAATTTAAGATAGTTTTTTTCAACTTCTTGTTCAGCAGTTTTAAATGCCGACTCTTCATCTGCAGCTACAACAATTACATTGATCGTAGTCGCCTCGTCTACTTCTAATTCTACTTCAAATCGATATAAATGCATCATGCCGGTTTAAGAATATCATCTAAAGCAGTTTGCAGGACATCATGGCCAACACGTTGATAGAAGTCAAAGAATGTTTCTTTAGGCTCTTTGTTTTCTTCAAAGTAACGTAAGAACGCAGCTAATGCAGGTGCTAATTCATCTGCCTCAATTTTTCCTTTTAATTTATTGTTGAATTGAGCAACCTCTTTTTGTAGAGTCCCACCAACATAAAACTCAAATGCTTCAACCATTTTCTTGTCTTTGTTTTTCATTTTCACACCTTGTAAACCAATATCAGCGATTTGACGCTGACCACATGCATTTGGACAACCGATCATGTGAATGCGTACTGGAACATCAACGGCTACATGTTCATCTAAATACTCTGCCACACGTCTCATACGCTCTTTTGTTTCAACAAGTGCCAAATTACAATATTCAATCCCTGTACAGGATACAGAATAACCGATGAAATTCTTAGGTTCTAATTTAATACGCTCGAATAAAGGTTCTTGTAAAAGAGCTTCTACCTTCTCATTTGCAACGTTAGGAATGATAAGGTTTTGTGAATTACATGTACGAATTTCTCCGTTTCCATAGTCTCTTGCAATACGCGCAAGATTAAACCACTCATCAGAGTTCATACGACCTACAGGAACATTAAAGCCAACATAGCTTAGTCCTTCTTGTTTCTGTTCATGAACTCCATAGAAATATCCACCATTCCACTCTTGAAGCTGACAAACTCCTTTTGCTGGAAGGTCACCAGTATACTCAAGTAGCTTCTCTTTAAACTTTTCTACACCCCAATCAGCGATTAGGAACTTCAATCGTGCGCGGTGACGCTTTTCACGATAACCATAATCACGATAAATAGATGTAATTGCAATTGCCACGTCTTTTACCTTTTCAGGACGTACAAAAATATCAAGTTCTTCTGCTAGGTAAGGCTTGGCCGATAATCCACCACCAACTTTCACATGAAAACCAACAACCTCTTCTCCATTGATCTCTTTAAGAGCAGGAGTAAAGGCCAAACAGTTAATACGGTCATGACCAGCATTATGGATATTACCTGAAATCGACATTTTAAACTTTCGTGGAAGATTCGAAAAATCAGGGTTACGCTGGAAGAATCGATACACATCTTCAACAATCTCTCTTGTATCAATTAGTTCATTTGGATCGATACCAGCTAGTGGATTTCCCATGATTGTGCGAGGGATATCTCCACAAGCACCAACAGAAGAAAGTCCTACTGATTCCAAACGTTTGAATATATCCGGTAAATTTTCAATGGTTAACCAGTGGTATTGAATTGCTTGGCGAGTTGTGATATCAATCACGTCACGGCCGTAGTCACGTCCAATCCCTGCTAATACTTCTGCTTGTTCATTCGTAATTAAACCTGATGGAATATTTACACGCATCATGAAATAACCATCTTCTTTTGGCTTTTGCAAATAAAGGCCAGCCCATTTGAATAAACTCCAGTCTTCTTTTGGAATTGACTCAAACCCTTCCTTTGCATATTTCTCAATATCATTAAGTATTTCAAGTCCATCCTTTTCTAATTTACGAAGTTCATCTTTGTTAAGCTTATCTGGCTCATTTGCCCATATCTTTTCATATGCCATAACCAACCTTGCCCCCTTCAAAATATGTCAAATAAGGAGCTGTTCAAAACTTTCTAAACAACCTCTTACTCTCATAGAACATTCTGCTCTACTAAATACGATATAATAGATTCGACTGATTCTTCAACTGTTAATTTATCTGAATCGATAATAATTTCTGGGTTTTCTGGTTCCTCATAAGGTGAACTTATTCCTGTGAACTCAGGAATCTCACCAGCACGAGCTTTTTTATACAAACCTTTAGGATCACGTTCTTCGCAAGCTTCTAAAGAACAACGAACGTACACTTCAATAAATTCTCCTTCTTCAACTAACTCTCGAACACGGTTCCGATCTTCTCTGAAAGGAGAAATAAACGCTGTACATACAATTGTTCCTGCATCTACAAATAGCTTTGACACTTCACCAATCCGTCGAATGTTTTCTTTGCGATCCTCGTCACTGAAGCCAAGCCCTTTATTTAAACCATGGCGAACGTTGTCTCCATCTAAAACATAACTGTTCTTCCCTTGTTTAAAAAGCTGTTGCTCCAAAGCATTGGCAAGCGTTGATTTTCCCGCACCTGATAAGCCTGTAAACCACAAAATCGTACTTTTATGACCATTTCGCTTTTGACGTTCTTCTTTCTTTATCGCTGTTTCGTGCCAGACAATATTATTCTGTGTCATTCCCACTACCTCCAAGTGTATTCTAATCAATTACTTTGACTTGAAACTAATATAAATATTGACTACATAGAGTTAATTAGCTACATCTCCAAATTTCGTTTTGTCTGCTCTATCAGACTATTAAACAAATATGTAAACCCACTGCCACATCCTTTATTTGGTAGCATAGTATTGTGGCAATGGGTTACCTAATGATTATTATTTTATTTATGCATGTACTTTTGCCATACCACGAATTAGTACCTCAACAACTTCACGTCGGCTAAATTCTGGTGGTGGAACAACACCTTCAGAAAGCATTTGACGAACTTTTGTTCCTGATAAAATAACATGTTCTTCCTTACCATGTGGGCATGTTTTTGTAGAAGCCATATTTCCACATGCCTTACAATAGAAGCTATGCTCAAAGAACAATGGATTAATCGCTAACTCACCTTCTTCAAATTCAGAGAAAATTAGCTGAGCATCATATGTTCCGTAATAGTCTCCTACACCAGCATGATCACGGCCGACTATGAAATGTGTGCATCCATAGTTTTGGCGAACAATCGCATGGAAGATTGCTTCACGTGGCCCAGCGTAACGCATTGCTGCAGGGAACACTGCTAAAAAGACACGATCTTTCGGATAATACTTCTCAAGTAACACTTCATAACTTTCCATTCGCACGTCAGCCGGAATGTCATCTGATTTGGTTTCACCGACAAGAGGATTTAAAAACAATCCATCAACGATTTCAAGGGCAGACTTTTGAATATATTCATGCGCACGGTGAACTGGGTTACGTGTTTGAAATCCAACAATCCGTTTCCATCCTAGTTCAGCAAATTTAGCTCTCGTTTCTTTTGGATCTAAATAATATGTCTCGAAGCGTTCATGTTTAACACGTTTTGTAAGCGTAATCTCTCCTCCTACATAAACGTTTGGACGTTCAAACATCTTTTTAACTCCTGGATGAGCATCATCAGTAGCACGGTAAACTTTCTCTGCTTCTACTTTTTTATTAGGTGTGAAAACATCAGAAATTTCGATAACACCATACACATCATCGCCGTATGTTAATTTCGCTTTTTCTCCGACTGATAGAGTCGCTGCCTTTGCCTCTGTTACAGGAAGCGTAATTGGGATACTCCAAACAGTACCATTAGCAAGACGCATATTATTAACAACCGATTCATAATCTTCTTTCCCTAGAAAACCTGTTAATGGACTAAATGCTCCAATTCCAATTAATTCTAAGTCTGAAAGTGAAAATGAATCTAGTTCAATCTCCTTTGATACAGCTGATACATCATACTCTTGATTTAAACGATTAATAAGTGTGCCTCCATGTGCTTGAATCAAAATAATCTCTCCCTCTCTATTAATAATATTATTTGTGTAATCCACACTCAGTCTTCTCTGAATTTGCCCAGCGTCCACTTCTTGGGTCTTCTCCAACCGCCACTGGTTTTGTACAATATTCACAACCAATACTTGGATAGTTTTGATCATGCAATTCGTTATAATCTAACTGATGTAGTTTGACATACATCCAAATTTCTTCTTCTGTCCAATGAATTAAAGGACATATTTTAATTGACTTAAACCGGTTATCCTGATTAACAAATTGAGTATTTGCCCTTGTCGGTGATTGTTCACGTCTAAGTCCTGAAATCCACGCATCGTAACGACTTAGTTCACGCTCGAGTGGAACCATTTTTCGTACGTTACAGCATAAATCTGCATCCTTCTCCCAAAGACGATCACCATATTGAATTGCTTGCTCTTCTGGAGTCAGCTCCGACTTAACCAGTTCAATATTCAAAGAAGGGTAACGTTTTTTCACTTTGTTAATCAACTCATACGTTTCGGTAAAATGAAAATCGGTGTCAAGAAATATAATAGATGCATCTTTCTTAACTTTGCTAATGAGATCAATTAGCACCATTCCTTCAACACCAAAGCTGCAAGAATACACTAACTTATTACCAAATTCGTTATACGCCCATTTTAAGATATCTAAAGAATCTTTCCGTTCTAATGTTTGATTTAGTTGTTCGTAATCTTCTGTTTCTAATTTTCCATACTGAAGATTCATACAATCACCACCTATTAAAAGTCAAAAAACGACGCAGATTCAGTGAGTTTGAATCAACGTCGCCTCTAGTTGTCTAGTCAGCTCGTTATTACTTCAATCGGATCTTTTCATTTTTTTCAATTTGAATGATTTTCCCATCTTGAACAATGAGAGTTACAGAACCGTATTTCAACCCTTTTAATAACGTCTTTAGTTGCTCATTAACTCTTTGTAATTGCTCTTGTTCCTTATCCATAAAGAACCTCCCTCATTCGTTTTTGGGGGCGAGGAAGTTTAATTCCTTGTAAATTGGTATGTTTTATTTGTTTAATTGTATTTTATCCATCAATCACCAAAAAGTCAACATAGTTTCAAAAATTGCAAAAAAATAAAACAAGCGTAAAATATACGCTTGTTTCTCACAAACTTTTATTCAGGTAAAGTAACGTTTCCCGTTACACCATCGATCGAGATCGTACCACCACGACTTTCTAGTAAATCCACATCTCCAATGATATTAGAAATAAGTATATTTCCACTACCACTTCTAATCACAATATCCCCGTCATGATTGCTTAAATCAACATGGCCAGATCCAACCATTAAACTCATCAAGCCAGTTGAATCACTTATTGTCGTTGTACCAGCGTTACTGTTAATAGAAATAGATCCATTTACATTTTCTAACGTTACACTTCCGGCCCCATCCGTAATGTCAACATTGCCATCAATATCAATTAATGAAAGATGATTAGCTCCATGTTGTAAATTTAGATTAGACTGCATTGAGGTAATCTCTAACAACCCTGCGTTCTGTCGATATTCTATATCTAGATGATTGGGAACTTCAATAGCCAAATGGATATAACCTTGTTCAATATCTGCGCCTCGATTTACTGACGTTATCAATTCAGCTGTATCACCGTTCGCCTCTAATGTTAACGAAGTATTTTCTTCACTAAATCTTTTTGCATCATCAATGTCTTGATCGCTCATTGCTGTGAAAGTAGCTGTAACACTGATCTCATCAGCATTCTCCACTCCAGTAATTTTCACGTCACCTTCATCTTGATTAATTTTAAAAGTTGATAACCCCTCTGCATCTAACGCGTATATCTCTTCATTTTCATACGTCAGAATATTACAACCTGTTAAAGCTATAAAGACTGCCACGTACATAAGTCCAATTATATATTTTTTCATCATTTCTCTCCTGTCTATTTTGCATCGTACCTGCTAAGTGTACATAAAACTTAACGAGTAAGCCAACAAAATCAACCTACAAACAATTTCATTTCACTATTTGTTCATTTTTTCTTAAAGGAATAACTTCAGCTGGAGCCTTTTTTATTGACCGATATTCGACTTTATAACCTTCTTTCTTACGCTTTAGAAATGTAGCCTTGGAAATCGGTCTCGCAGTTGACCACCTTAGTGAGTCAATATTTTCCCATGAGTCGTGAGTAATCAACTCTTTTTTGTAATAATAATGATTACCAGATGGATATGTTTCACATATGTATTTAACCGTTTGTTTTGAATGCATACTTGCCACTCCTTTTGTTCGTAGCTTCCCCAGAACAGAAGAAGTTAAAACAAAAAGACTCCCAATCTAATCTTGAAACGGAAAGACCCTGTTAATTGCTCTTTCTCTACCACGAAACATTGATAATAAAATAGGCTCTGTAATTACACTTGGAACAATCGCTTTAAACATTACCTTATCCGTCATAACGGTTTCTTTTTCTATTTCGGTAAAAGTATGCTCATGCCTCCAATAAATAAATGGAAACGGGAGTGAAATTCCTTTATCAATAAAGTATTTTTGTGGACTTACTTCTTCAATTAACGCTATCCAATTCACCGATAGCCCAGCATAGGTAAGTTTCATTACGATTTCATTCCCCTTTTTTGTTTCAGGGTCGGACAAAATCGTTACTTTTGGCACAGAAGTAATTTCAGCGAAATTTTCAGCAGTTGAAAAGAAGTTCCACACATCAGCTAGTGGTGCCTTTATAATGGTTTTATAGGTGAAAACTAGTGATTCCATCTCTCATCTCCTAATGTAATAGTAAAGAAGGGACCGATTAATGAAACAACATGATCTCGCTTTTATTCTTGGCTTTATTATAGCAGTCATTCTTTTAATTTTAAGCTTTGTTTTGCAACCATTTGATTTTTGGATTTTGTTTCCTATATCACTAATACTCTTAACCATATTTAGTTGGATCTGCGAAACCCCTTTTTTAAGATTTCCAACAAAAAAAGAGTGGCTAACCAGTATTTTTAGTGGTGTGATTCTATACATGCTGTTTGCTTTTGGACAATGGTTTATTACGATAACGGATATTCCCTTAATGAACCAGTTGGAATCTCTATATAATTTGGTAAAACCAACTGAATGGATTCATTATATCTGGCTATTCCTTGTAATTATCCCCGGGGAAGAGTGGTTTTGGAGGGGATTTATCGTTAAACGATTAAGAAAACGAACAACATTATACCGTGCAGCGTTCATTGGAACTTGCCTATATGCAGGTGCTCATCTTTTTACAGGCAGCCTTTTGCTTGTGATCGCAGCTTTGATTGCCGGGTTTGTCTGGTCCTTGCTTTATTTAAAAACGAACAATTTATTAGTAGCCATTGTCTCCCACCTTATGTTTAATCTACTCTTATTAGTTGTATTTCCTTTACTTTAAATAAAAAAGACTCAATGATTATGACGAACTAACGAAGTCTCTCATTGAGTCATTACGCATATATATTTACTAATAACCCCTTAATCTCACCAACCATATCAAGAATTTGCAATCCCTTTTTTTGCTTCTCGAGCACAGCATCAGCTAAATCTAAAAGTTTTCGATCAACCTCTTGAACAATTTTATATATTTTCGTTCGCCCTCTGCGATTAAAACCACGGCGCTCTTCTAAACTTAGTCCAAATTGAACGGCATCCTCCATAAACTCTTTGACAAGTTGTTTATATTTTCGTAATTCATCAACTGTCCTCGTTTCAGCAAGTACTTTTCCTTGATCATCAATCTTGCTCATCAGTTGAGCTAAGCGTTCATATGCTTTTTCATCGCGTTGCTTCCCCATCACTTCTTGAAAGGATACCTTTGCTTCCGGGCCTACTTTTTTCGGTTCAATGCGTCCGAGTCCCGTCTTAGCGATTCGTTGTACATCCATGATGCAGCACCTGCTTTCTCAAAGTCTTGTTTTATTATTTTACCACATTAATTAAAATTCAATTAGAAATAATGACGAGAAGGAGACCCTCTCGTCATTATCATTGTTATTGTAAAAGTTGTAAGACACCTTGTGGCAATTGATTTGCTTGCGCAAGCATTGCTGTTGCTGATTGGTTCAAAATGTTGTTACGAGTGAACTCTGTCATCTCAAGCGCCATGTCTGCATCACGGATACGAGATTCAGCTGCTGTTAAGTTTTCATGAGTGACTTGAAGGTTATTGATCGTGTGTTCCAGACGATTTTGAATAGCACCTAGTGTTGAGCGTTGAGCAGAAACCGCTTTAATGGCTTCATCAATTGCACTGATTGCTTGTACAGCATTATCTCTTTCTAAAACACTAATGTTGTTGATACCTAATTCTGTGCTATCCATCTTTTCTATGTCAAAATCTACACTTTGATCAGCATTTGCTCCAATTTGGAAGAATAAGGTAAGAGGAGTGTTAGTACCATTTTCTCCATTTAACAATTTTTGAGTATTAAACTCCGTTTTCTCAGAGATTTCATCAATTTCTTCTACTAATTGCTGAATTTCTTTATTAATTTCTTGACGATCATCGTCGGTATTCGTGTCATTTGCTGCCTGAACAGCCAATTCACGCATCCTTTGTAACATTGCGTGAACTTCTTGCATAGCTCCTTCCGCTGTCTGCATGAGAGAAATTCCATCCATTGCATTGCGCTCAGCCATTTTTAAACCTCGAATTTGGGATCGCATTTTTTCAGAGATTGCAAGTCCTGCTGCATCATCAGCAGCTCGGTTAATGCGCAAGCCAGAAGAAAGTTTTTCTAGGTTTTTTGACGTGTTTGTTTGATTTTGATATAAATTACGATAAGAGTTTAATGCCTGAATATTATTATTTATCTTCATGTTAGCGACTTCCTTCCATTACTTAAATATTGAATTTGATTCATACGCATTTGCTTTTTGCTTGTCACCTTTTGTTAAAGGTGTTTGTTTGGTTTTCATTGCTTCATTCCAAGACGCTAAAATTCGCGATAAAAGAGTTAGTACTTCATGGATAATCTCTTTATCTTTTTTAAAATTAGCTTCAACTAGTCTATCAGCTATATAGTTGTAAATTAGCTCAAGTTGATCAGCAATTATACCCGCTTCATAATTTAAACCAGCACCAAGGCGTTGAATAATGTCACTGACCTTCTGTAGCTTTTTATTTGCATTAACATAATCTTTATTATCAATATGTGTAAGTGTATCTTCTAAATGATTGATACATGACTCATACAGTAAAGTGGTAAGTTCTTGAGATGACTTTTGATAAAGAACTTCGTTTGTCAGGATCGTGGTCAATCTTTCCACCTCCATATTCATTAATATTACTTATTGTTACTATCGGTATATTCCTAAGAAAGTTTAATAGTTTTTCTCCATTTCTTCGATTAAAAGTAAAATCTCTGCCATTACCGAATAAAGCTGTGGGGGAATATTATCTCCCAGATCCATATCTAAAAGGTTTTCAACAAGGTTTGCATCTTCTTGCATATGAACATTATTCTTTTTAGCAAGTTCCATTATTTGTTGGGCGACTTGTCCTTTGCCGTGCGCTACGACTTTCGGCGTTCCTCCCTTTTCATCATCATACCGAATTACAGCTGCTGTAGGTCCATTGATTTGTTTACGTTGTTTATGGTTAAAATGCTTTGAGACCATCATATTTTAAAATCAAACCCTTCCTCACCATATACAGGTTTTTGAGGTGATTCCTGTTCCTCTTTACCGATGGATTCATCACTATTAGTAAGTTTGCTATAATTAATGCCATTTATCGAATAACCGATATCAGAGAGCTTTTCAACAGCCATTTGTACAAGAGGCTCCATCTTGTCTTGAAAATCAACTTTATCATTCTTTAACGTAATCGAAAGCTGTCGTTCTGTTGCCGATACAACAATTCCGATTTCGCCCATCTTAGGTGTTTCCATCAAAAAGTATAGACTGCAATTCTCCCAATCTACTTGCTGGCCTTCATTTCGTGAATTGACAAACACTTGTAGGTTCTCTACTTTATTTTCTAGCAATAACGGGAGTTGTAAATACAAACTTTGTAAATTACTTTGCTGATCAGTTCTACTTAATAACTGTTGTCCTGTTACATTCGAAAGAGCTTGATTGGCAAGCTGTTGCACCCTAGAGCCTTCTTCTTCTCCACGAGCTAACTGCATTAATATCGATTTTAAATTCCGTTCAGATGATTCATGTTGTTCACGTCCGGATGCTAGTTGCATACCTACTTCACTATCTCGGTTTAATCCAACATTTCTCACCATTTCAAACATCGCTCGGGGAGAACCTTCTTGCATGGGTCCTCGGGCTGTTTCAATATATTTAGACCCAAATGATTGACTTGGCGTTTGCATTTCACGTAATGCTTGTTCATTTGCTGCTGTAAAGTTTTTTATTTTCGTTTCTGACGGTTGAAATTGTAGTCTCTCAACTTGCTGTTTGACCTCACGAACGATCTCATTTGCTTCCCGATACTTTCCTCGTGTTAATAACTTTTTCGCTTCAGCTAATTGACTAGATGCTTGCATTAGCTGTCGCTCTGTTTTCATATCAGTTAGCAACATCATCTCACTTTTTAAGATGGCATTATCCAGATTTTTAATCGTCGTTTCTAGTAATGGCTTTACTTGAGGTTGTGCTTGAGCACGAAATTGCTCAATTTGCCGATTTACAAGATCTAAGTTTCGAGTAATATCTCGTTGTAGTTTCTTAAAATCGCTTGTCATTTGTGCCATTTTTTCCGTAACTGTTGTTACAGCAATTGATTTACTGGCCATATCTACACTTGTTTGGAACGCTTCATTTTGGGTATAAACAGACGTTTCCTGCTGCCTATACTGGCTTGTTTGTTTAATATTTTCTATTGCTTGGGCTACTTCTTGACGGGACTTTAATTCTCTACCTTGTTGCTGCAACTCTCTTGCATCGCTGATTGATTGTCTAAATTGGTTTTGTTCTTGTGCCGAGAGTGTGTGGTGACTACTTAGTAAAGAATCCACTCTTTGAATGGCACGTTCTAATGAAGCTTCCCTTCGCAGCGCTGTCTCTGCTTCTTTTACCACTTCTCCTAAAGACCTTGAATTAAAGTTATTTTCACGCGATGAAACTTCTGCTTTGATATTTTGCTCAATCATATGCAATGATTGCTGCAGTCGGTCATTTGCAACGCTTTGTAATTGATTTGCCTGTCGTAATGATTTAAGAAGCTGTTGACCTGTTTGAGGATCCGAAGCTGTCATCTGCCTAATGATTGTTTCTACTTTCTCGCTAACAGAATGAGATAAGCCATTTTGTACAAGATTTTGTCTAACATCTACAAGAGCTTGACGACTACCTTCATTACTAGCCGATCGTTCAGCCTGCTGCAGAGATTGACTCAATCTTTCATTAGATATTTGGTTAAGATGTCTTGATTCTGCTACCACTCGTTCAACAGTACGGCTCGTTTCCCGGTCTACTTGTGGATGATTCGCGAGTTGCTGTACTCGCTCTGCCATTCGTTGAATCGGCTCTCGCGCGATTTCATGTCGGACTTGTGCAACTTGCTCGACCACTCGTGAGACGCTCCCTTCACGGGGTTGGGGTTGACTCCCCCTTGCTTCCCTCTCCATTTGGTCAAGAACTTGGACAATTCGGTCGACTCCAGCTCGTTCCTGGCCACGCGCTGCATCATTTCTAGCAGTTTGAATCACGCGTTCTAATTGGCCAACCTGTTCACGGCTTACCCGTTCACTTTGAATCAATCGTCTTTCAATTTGCTCACTTGCTTCGTTCACCGTTCTGGCTACTTGGACCTCTTGGCGTACCTCTCGTATAGATGAAGCTTGGGCTTGTATTGATCGCTCTATATTCCCTTGCTGAACTTGTCTTTCGATTTGATTCACAGCTCGTTCTAAACGGTCCCGCGCTGCTTGCTCGACTTGATTCGCTTGACGAATTTCACGGGTCAACTGTTCATGACCGGGCGTGCGATTGGCTTCTGCTTGTCTGCTTACCGTCTCCACTCGGCCTCTTGTTGTTTGTGTCAGACCTTGTTGTTCCACTTGCATTCGAACTTCCTGGTTTGCTTGACGTTCCGCTGCGTTCCCTGTTGCTCGTTCGACTTGTTGCAGTGCTTGAACAACCCGGTCTGTCATCACTCGATCAGCATTCCGAATTTCTAAAGCTGTCCGTTCGATTGCTCGGCTCGTTTCCCGTTCTATTTGTGGATGATTCGCGAGTTGCTGTACTCGCTCTGTCGTTCGTTGAGTCGGCTCTCGCGCGATTTCACTTCGGACTTGTGCAACTTGCTCGACCACTCGTGAGACACTTCCTTCACGGGGTTGGGGTTGACTTCCCCTTGCTTCCCTCTCCATTTGGTCAAGAGCTTGGACAATTCGGTCGACTCCAGCTCGTTCCTGGCCACGCGCTGCATCATTTCTAGCAGTTTGAATCACGCGTTCTAATTGGCCAACCTGTTCACGGCTTACCCGTTCACTTTGAATCAATCGTCTTTCAATTTGCTCACTCGCTTCGTTAACCGTTCGTACTGCTTGGACCTCTTGGCGAACTTCTCGAATAACCGAAGCTTGGACTTGTGTCACCCTCTCTAATCGTTCCCTTGTAACTGGTTCTACCTTAAAATCACTTTTTAGTTCCTTTGCTAAATCCGTTAATACTCCATTTATCGGACGACCATGTATTGTTTCATGTATGGAATGAAGATGAGTTGAGGTCACCTCGAGTCGCTTATTCGCTAACGCTTGAATCGTTTGTAATCGTTGATCCGGTCTTTCTCCACTCACAAAAGTTTGTAGAACTCGTACCGTTTCCCTTGATAGGGCAACACCTTTATCCATCAGAATAGTCGCTGCTTGTCGCAACTCTGAACTCGGCTGTTGGATTCCAAGTTGACGTAATGTTTGAGTAACACCTTGCTGACTTCCTTGCTCTTGACTTCTCGCTTGCTGTGTACCTCTTCTGCCCTCATCGTGAAGGACTTTAACACGAATACGTTCAGCGTCGGAGCCGAGCACCTGAACCGTCGTTCGTTCCCCTGATGGAATGTTCCCTTCAAACTTAGCTACAACCTCTTTACCTCTTACAGAAAGTAACGCTTCACCTGTACCTCGATGTTCTTTTACGGTAACTCTATATACGTCCCCTTCTTTTATGTGATTCAGTCTTTCAGATTGCTGTGATGTATGTAAAGGTTGTTGAATCTGCATTCGCCTCACGCTCCGGTCATCTTAAATCTACTACTTCTATTATCGGTGGATAATGACTAGATGTTTACTTTAATTACCTTCTTGTTTTTTCCATCCCTTTCGAATAGCATCATTACCAAAGCGCTCTCGCAAAAGATTTAACGTTTCTATTACTTCTTCTTTTTTTATTTCCTCTTTATAAGAAAATAAATCTAATTGTTTATAAGCATATTTTTTTTCAAGTAAGTCATATGTGCTTATTCCTAATAAGCGAACTGAATCACCATTCCAAGCCTTTTCAAATAGTGTATTAGTTTCTTTCAAAAGATCTTCCTGTGCTTGAATTGGATTTAATAATTTATAACTACGCGTAATCATTTTCCAATCATGATAACGGATTGTCAGTTGTACGCCTCTAGCAAACATTTCTTTTTTCCTTAACCTTAAGGAGACACGTCTTGCAAGTTCTTCTAACGTTGCCTCGATCACTTGATTGTTCTTTGTATCAGAACGCAGAGTTTTTGAATGGCCGATCGATTTATACTCTGAATAGGCATGTGGATTGACCGGACGATCATCTTGCCCATTAGCTCTATCCCTCAATTGAAGCCCTCTATCACCAAACTTACTAAGCAGGAAATCTTGGTCTGCTTTTGCTAGGTCACCTATCGTCCTGATCTCATACTTTTTCCATTTATCAACAGTTCTTTTACCAATACCATGCATCTCCTCTATCGGAAGAATCCATAACATCTGTTCAATTTCCCGTTTTCGCAAAACTGTTATTCCATTTGGCTTTTTCATATCGCTAGCCATCTTTGCCAAAAATTTATTTGGCGCTATGCCGATGCTACAAGGCAGATGTAGTTCGTTTAAAATTTTCTTTTGGATCTGTGTTGCTAATTTGATTGGATGAATTTCTTGCATATATGAAGTCAAGTCAAGATAGCCTTCATCGATAGACACTTGTTGTACGAGGGGGGTATATGTAAAAAGGATTTCAAATAACTTCTTTGAGGCAGCTCTATATCGTTCGCCATTTGGTCTGATAATTATTAAGTTAGGGCATAACTTCTTTGCCTGCCAAATTGGCATCGTCGTCTTAACACCTTTTGCTCTTGCTTCATAACTACTTGTAACAATGATTCCTCTTCGTTCTTCCGGATTCCCTACAATTGCTACAGGCTTCCCTCTTAGAGACGGATCATGAGCTACTTCGACAGATGCAAAAAAACTATTCATATCTATATGAAAAATTAAACGTGCTCGATTCATTTTACAGGCCCCCTTGTCGTCATTATACGAAAAGGTGTTCGTTTTTAAAAGCTTCCTCCCCCTTACAACAAAAAAATTGTCTCAACACACTTCCTACCCTGGATACAAATTTGTTACAGAGTTAGAAGTACTATGAGACAATCTCTTTTTACATTATTTAGATGCCACTTCCTTAATTACTGCTATTACCGCTTCAGATAGCTTCCCAAGTTCTTTTATAGGCATACGTTCATTTTTCGTATGAATTTCTTCATATCCTACCGCTAAGTTCACAGTTGGTATCCCATGCCCAGCAAAGATATTGGCATCACTTCCTCCACCACTTTGTAAAAGCTTAGGCGTTCTACCGATGGAAGTGATTGCTCGCTTTGCAACCTCTACTACTTCATCACCTTCACCAAGTTTAAATCCAGGGTACATGATCTCTACTTCAACTTCAGCACTTGTCCCCATCTCAGCCGCAGTTGACTCAAAAGCCTCTTTCATTTTATCAACTTGAGCTTTCATTTTCTCCTCAATTAGAGACCTTGCTTCTGCTAATATAGCAACGTGGTCACAAACGATATTCGTTTGCGTTCCCCCTTCAAATCGTCCAATATTTGCCGTTGTTTCTTCATCAATACGACCGAGTGGCATTTTTGAAATTGCCTTTGCAGCAACTGTAATAGCCGAAATTCCTTTCTCAGGGGCCACACCAGCATGTGCTGTTTTTCCAAGAACAGTCGCTTTTACTTTCGCTTGAGTAGGTGCTGCAACAATAATATTACCTACAGGACCATCACTGTCTAGAGCAAAGCCATACTTCGCCTTTAAAAGAGTCGGATCAATCACCTTTGCTCCAACTAGACCAGACTCCTCTCCAACTGTAATGATAAACTGGATCGTACCATGTTCAATGTTTTGTTCTTTGATCACACGAATCGCCTCAAACATTGCAGCAATCCCCGCTTTATCATCTGCACCGAGAATAGTCGTTCCATCCGTCACAATGTAACCTTCTTGAATAGACGGTTTCACGTCTTTTCCCGGTACAACCGTATCCATATGTGAGGTGAAATAAATTGTGTCAATGCCTTCCTTCGTTCCTTCGAGCGTACAAATTAAGTTACCAGCAGCATGTTCTGTTTTACTTGCAGCATCATCTTCAATAACTGAAACCCCTAAGTCTTCAAACTTCTTTTTTAAAATTGGTGCAATGACATCTTCTTGTTTTGTTTCTGAATCAATTTGTACTAGTTCAAGAAATTCATCTATTAAGCGCTGTTCATTCATATGTAATCTTCCTCCATAATTGTTCTTATAGTCAGGCGAGCCGATACAACCTCTTTAAATGTTACCTTTCTCCATAACAAAGAGCAAGTTTCCACTTAAACACATTAAGAGCTTCATTATTGTTTTTCACAGAATTCGTATAAAACTCCCTTTGCAGATTTTGGATGTAAAAAAGCAACTTTCGCTCCCCTGGCCCCGGTAACTGGTTGTTCATGGATCATTTTTAAACCTTTCTCCTTTATTTCAGCAATTCTTGTTTCTATGTCGCTAACACTAAGTGCTATATGGTGGATTCCTTCCCCTCTTTTTTGGAGAAATTGTGCGATCGGGCTCCTTTCTGTTAAAGGCTCTAACAATTCAAATTTTGAATCTCCTATTTCTAAGAAAGCAACTTTTACATCTTGTGACTCCACTACCTCTATTCCGAGCAATTTCAACTGCAAATGATCTACATAAAAAGGAAGGGTTTCTTCAATAGAGAAAACAGCAATACCAATATGATCTATTTTCTTCATTCTCTTTTGCATATCCTGCCATCTCCTTCGTACTTGGTCCCTACACTTTATTCTGCCTAATTATTTTCATTCCTCTTTTGATAAGTATTTTTAGATTACTCTTGTCCAAAATGCAATAAAGAAGTAAAATAAAAGAAGGTATTTAAAGGGAGGGTTTCATATGCCACGTAAATTTCAAAAAGCAATTATTTATCTTATGATTGTCACTATGGTTCTTGGTACCCTTTTAATGGGCGTATCATTCTTTTAAATTGAAAACTAATGTATGTTTATACGTAACCATAAAACCTGGTGCAACTCCATTTAGAGTTGCACCAGGTTTTTCTTCAGGCAATCGCACCAAATTCCCTTGCGATCTCAATATACGCTTTCTCTTGATCAGTTATATAAATCGTTGTACCTAAAGGTATTTCATCATAAAGAGATTCCACTATCGCATTGGGTAGGCGAATACATCCTGACGTAATCGCATAACCAATCGACTCAGGCCGATTGGTCCCATGAATACCATAGGTTCTTCCGTCTGTCTCTTTTGCATCGAATCCGATCCACCTTGTACCAAGTGGATTATTTGGATTCCCACCTGGAATATCTTTTTTTCGATAATACGGGTCTTTTGCTTTCACAATAATAGTAAAAGTACCGAGTGGCGTTTCATCTCCAGCTTTTCCAGTTGCAACCGGAAAGATATCTTGAATGTCACCATCCTTAATAAAAGCTAATTCATTGTTCTTGACGTTCACAATAATAAAGGGATCACCAACAATTGGATTTTCTCCAATCGGCCATAATGGTGAAGCAAGCAAAACAATGACTAATGAAAGAAGTGAGAGTTTCATTTTGATTCCTCCCTCGACCCTTTCTTATTAGTTTATCTTTATAACTTCTTTTTATCCACATGATTCCATAATCGATCTTTTATATGTAAGTATTCTTCAAGTTCTTGCATAATATAAAAAAGCGAAGAACGAACTTCAAATTCCTCTCTTGTTTTAGGCAGTGGCATCTCTTCAAACCCTTTTTTCATTGAGTGAATACGGTCTAGAAAATACGGAACTCGATTCGCAGGACTTACTGCATTACTAAGTTCTTCTAACATGTCCGCTACCACTTTACTTTGTTCAACTGTTTCGTTCATTTTAGATACATAAGGCATAAGGCGTTCGATAATCTCAAACTGCTTTTCACGCATCTTAAAATAATGATAGTATCGATCTTCATAACGTAAAATATGATTTTGAATATTTTGAAGCGCTATGTTTTTTCCTTTTTGTAGTAGATCTACCGTTTCTGGAATTTCCGCTCCATCCCAACTACTTTCACCAAAACGTAGATAAATCGATAATTCATACAATATTGTTTTAAAATTCCTTTCAATCTCTTGTTGTGATTGCTTTAAAGCTTGATCGCTGCTTGGCATGTAAAGATTCATTAACAATGCTATTCCTACACCAATTATAATCAACAATAATTCATTTATAATGAGAGCTGTTGATATCTCTCCAACAGTATAAAGGTGAAGAATAATAACAGAACTTGTAACAATGCCTTCATTCATTTTTAACATTACGACAACCGGAATAAACAAAACCAAAATTAGTGCCAACGTCCAAGGGGCATACCCAATAAGCTCAAATAAAATAGCGCTTATTACCAACCCTATTATACATGCAACTATACGTGCCCACGAAACCTTTAATGAATCCCTTCTGGTCACTGAAATACAGAGGATTGTAATAATGGCAGCTGATACGTAAAACTCTAAATTCAATGCTTGAGCAATTCCAACCGATAGCCCTGCACCAATCGCTGTTTTAAGAGTTCGGTAGCCAATTTTAAATGACATATCTTCCTCCATTTATGTAAACTTTTTTATTAATTTTACCACATATTGTGGTTATGAATTTTATCTCAACAGAGTTGTAGCTTATTTGCCACAAATAAACGACTAACAGAGATCCTGTTAGCCGTTGTTGTCAAAATTGATGTATCACTATGGAAAATGATACTTTGGTTTCCCACTATAAAACTTTTTCTAAAAACTCTCTTGCACGGTCAGAACGAGGTGCATTAAAAAACTCATTTGGAGGTGCATCCTCCATTAAAATACCATGATCTAAGAAGAGAACACGATCAGCTACTTCACGAGCAAATCCCATCTCATGGGTTACAATTGCCATTGTCATTCCTGATATCGCAAGATCCTTCATAACAGCAAGCACTTCCTTTACCATCTCAGGGTCAAGAGCAGACGTTGGCTCATCAAATAACATAACCTCTGGCTCCATCGCGAGCGCGCGCGCAATTGCTACTCGTTGTTTTTGCCCCCCCGAAAGTCGGCTCGGATACTCATCTCGCTTTTCAAGTAATCCTACTTTTTCAAGCAAAGCTTCAGCTTTTTCAGTGGCTTCTTGCTTCGTAATCCCTTTTACTGTCATAGGAGCATATGTTAAATTTCCAATAACGGTCATATGTGGAAATAAATGAAAATGCTGAAACACCATGCCAATCTGTTGACGAACACGTAAAACATTGGTCTTCGAATTCGTCAGCTCTTCATTTCCAACATAGATCTTACCTGATGTTGGCTTTTCTAATAAATTCATGCATCTTAGAAACGTTGATTTACCTGAACCAGACGGACCAATTATGGCGACAACATCTCCTTTTTTTATCTCTGTAGTAATTCCTTTTAACACTTCTAACTTCCCAAACGACTTATGCAAATCCTCTACCCTAATCACTGCGCTGTAATCTCCTTTCAATGAGGCGACCAATAATCGTCAACACCATCACAAGCAAGTAATAAATAAGCCCAACGAAAATTAGCGCTTCAAAGTAACGATAAATTTGCGCATTCAGTACTTGAGCCCGTCTCATTAAATCCATTACCCCAATAATCGAAACAATCGCTGACTCTTTTGTTAAATTGATAAACTCATTAAATAAGGCCGGCAATATATTTCGAAAAGCTTGAGGTAAAATGATTTGGAGCATAGTTGGGCGATAAGGAATTCCTAATGCTTCTGCAGCTTCCCGTTGGCCTTTATCCACTGCTTGAATTCCAGCTCGAATGATTTCCGAGACATATGCGGCAGAATTTAGCCCAAATGCCAGTACCCCAGCAACATAAGCCGAGATATCCACTCCAAACTGGGGGATTCCAAAATAAATAATTGATAATTGTAAAATTAAAGGAGTTCCTCTAAAAATTGACGTGTATGCGTCTGCTATCCAACGCAAAATACGAAAACGGCCAATTTTAAATATCGACAAAATAACTCCAAGTACTAACCCGAGAATTAGTGCAACAGATACAAATTGTAACGTGACCCATACACCTTCTAATAAAAAAGGGATGTGGGGCACGATTTGGCTAAAATCCAAATTCATGCAATATATCCTTCCTGTTTTTAAATCTAGTGCAAAAAACGTCACTTACCAGTAATCTTCAGTTTAGGTTTTCTTCACTATTTCCAATAATGTTAAAGCCAAATTCGCTTTTCTTCACATCATTAACAAACACATCCCGCGAACAAAAACTGTTCGCGGGCTGTTAATAGATTTTACTCTTCAGCATCAAACCATTGTAAAATTAGCTCTTCCATCTTACCACTGTCAATTAGCTCATTCAACTTTTCGTTAAAAGGCTCCGTGAGTTCACTGTCTTTAGCAAAAGCAATTGCAGAACCTACCTCTCCTTCTGCTTCAAGCTCAAAGCTAGTTAACTCTTGTTGTGCTTCCATATGACCTGCAGCAACGGTATCCTCCATCAAAATAGCATCGATTCGTCCAGCTAATAGTTCTTGCACAATTTCAGGAATACGATTTAATTTCACAACTTCAAAGCCGTAGTCCTCAGCTAAATCCTCGGCTTCTCCTTCTTGAATAGATCCTAGCTGGACTCCTACTTTTAACCCCTCTAACTCTTCAAGCGAAGTAATATTTGCATCCTCTTTTGAAACGATTAAGTTTTTAGCTGTGAAATAAATATCAGAGAAATCTGCATTTTCTTGACGAGATTCCGTAGGTGTCATTCCAGCAAGAACAAAATCTACTCGACCAGATTCAAGCGCTGGTATCAATCCGTCAAAATCCATGTCCTCAATTTGTAGGCCATAACCTAATTCTTCTGTTATGTAGTTCGCAATGTCTACATCAAACCCAATAACTTCTCCAGTTTCAAGGTCAATTGATTCGTACGGTGGGTAATCCGCCGAAGTCCCCATAACAAGCGTTGTTGTCTCTTCATCATCTGCTCCACCACATGCTGTGAGCACCCCTACAGATAGTAGTGCAGACATTCCTAACATCCACCATTTCTTTTTCATCATAATCCCCCCATATTTTTTAGTAATATAATATTTATACTCGTAAATGCATATTAACACATTGTTTGTTCGTTGGAAATCTTTTTTTAATTAACTGTTCTTCTTACTTTTAGCAAATTCTTCACTATTTATCAAATATATAGAGCGATTATTTGCCGAAGCTTTTACTATTTCTCTATATTGTTTTCACTACAAAAAAAAGCGCCCTAAAATGGACGCTATTACCAATATCGATTTAATAAAAAACTTAAGTATAATTACTCTACTGCTTCCTCTTCATCTACTGGCTCTTCCACTTCTGCAGGCTCATCTACTGGTGTATCTTCATCCACCGGCTCACCACATGCTGCTAGTAAACTTACTGAAAGTGCCCCCACTAATAACGTATAAAGTAGTTTTTTGCTCATCATTTATTCCTCCTTTATAGTTGAGTTGGAATGTTACTGTTTGCGCCTCCAACTGTACTCATCATACTAAACTCACTCAACTGTTAGAAGCCGTTTTATATTTTTTACAAATTTTCACAAATTACTTTAGATTTTCACAAAGATCAACTAACATCAATACTATGACAAATAAAATAATGAAATAGCACACAAGTTTAGCTATACTTACTTTAAAGTTACGTAGGGAAAGTGAGAGATTCTAATGCCTTACCGAAGAAATGATTCTTTTCGTTATACTTTCGAAGTTCCGATTGCTGCGAAATTTAAGTTAGTCAAAATTAATAATAAATTAGTGAATAGTTCTGATGGTGTACTGCATATTCTTGATATAAGCCCAGGAGGTTTAAGAGGGAATTCAACACTCTCTCTACCAAATCCAGATGATGCAACAACCTCACTTGAAATCAACTTTACTTTACAATCCGAAGAAATAATAATAAGAGGGGAAGTTGTCTGGAAAAAGGCATTAGCACACTCTTATGAATATGGGATTGAGTTTGATCATAACTACAAAGAAGATAAAATATTGCTTACGAACCTAAAAAACTACGTAAAAGAACAAAAATAACTTTTTACTAAAAGATATTAAAGCAGTCTAAAGTCGAATGGAGGAATATCCAATCGACTTCCCTTTTTTTATGCCATGTGAGGAGGCATATGAGGTGGTTGAGGTAGAACCGTATTGTGTACATAAGGTGGTGCTGGTCTTAATTTCGGAATTTTCCCGAAAGGCTTTGGATTATGATAATATTTAAATTGCCCCATTCCATCCATACTTGGCCCAGATGCCCAACGTCCTGCTTTGCTTGCGGTTCCACTAGATAAATCATAATAATCATAGGCTACCTCTTGCTTTTCAAGAGCTCGTGGAAATGTACTTGGAACCACAATATTTTCCTTTTCTTCTAATTCACAAATTGCTGCATACCATTGATTTTGGTGCATTGTATCACGTGCAATCAAAAAAGAAAGCATATCTTTCACACCGGGATCCGTCGTCATCTCATATAATCGAACAGCTTGTAAACGCCCTTGAGATTCATAAGTTAGATTTAATCGAAAGTCAGCTAACAAATTCCCACTTGCATTGATGTAAGATGCAGTCCAAGGGTTACCAACACTGTCAGCCGGCATGGCTCCTAGACCACTAACAATTGCATGTTGAGGATTCATTCCTCCTAATACAGCACCAATGACAGGATCTTTTGCTGCTATTTCTTGGTCTCCGATAGGAGCATTTTCTAACAAACGTGCGATCATCGTCGCTAACATTTCAACATGGGCCATTTCTTCCGTACCAGTCGCCATTAATAAGTCTCGATATTTTTCATCTCCACGTGTATTCCACCCCTGAAATAAGTATTGCAATGCTACAGAAATCTCACCAAATTGTCCACCAAGTATTTCCTGAAGTTTTTTTGCATATACAGCATCTGGTCTTGATGGTTTAGCATTGTACTGCAGTTGGTCCACATGATAAAACATAATTCCAGCTCCTTACAGATGAGATTTATTCATTGATACTCTATTCACCCAAAAATAAAAGGTTCCATTAATACCCAAGGTGGACATTGCCCTCTTGGATATTAATGGGACCTTTTTGGTTAACAAGTTGGGTGCTGATCAATATTTAAAATAAACTCACCTTTTACGATACAAGTACAATAAATATTTTCTTTAAAGTCTATGCCTTAGCACAAATACAAAGCTAGGTGCATGCCCATAAATTAGTCAAATCAAAAAACAAAAACAAGCGCACCAAATCATATATGAATTGGCACGCTTGGTCTATTGCTATTTGATATTTTCTACAAAACTAAACCTGTTAAGAGATCCCCTTGCCTCTACTATCTTCATTTTCTTATAGAACATCTAGGTTAACTAGTAACGCTAGGAGAATTTGCAGAAGCAATTGGATATTAACACCAATTTGCGTATCAGTTGTCGTTACATCGACATTTCTAGAATTTTCGATAACTGTTTTTTGAAGTGATAATTGTTTTGTTTTTGTACTTTGCAACAATTCTTGAGTGATTTGCTCTGCTTGCTCACTGCTAGCTACCGATATACTAATTACTAGCGCAATCGCTGCTTGTAAGGAAGCTTGAAGAGAAACGGCAGCTTTTGTATCTGTCGAACTTACCGTTACATCACAAGAATCTTTGATAAAAATATACTCTTCTGATTGTTGAAATGTTTTATCTACTTGGGCAGCATCTTGCACTACTGTTGCATCATCAGTTGGGTGACACGCACTTGAGTCAAGCGCAGACCACTTTTTGTCTTTTTTCTTTGATGTTGAATAATAAACGTCTTGATTCATTTTCAATTCCTCCTTTCCGTTTCTAATTTACACTATGTAACAACGGCTATTTTGCTTGGTCATTTGACTCAGAGTAAGCGTCTAATTTCTACCTATCGTAGTGAGTGATAAATAAGGGTGGCTCTTCTTTAAAGAGCCACCCTTATTCAAATTCAAGACCATATTTCTAGTTATATTTATAGAACATCCAAGTTAACTAACAAGGCTAGAAGAATCTGCAACAATAGTTGAATGTTAACTCCGATTTGCGTATCAGTTGTCGTTACATCAACATTTTTTGAGTTTTCGATCACCGTCTTTTGTACGTTCATCTGCTTCGTCTTGGTAATCTGTAATAATTCCTGTGTAATTCTTTCTGCCTCTTGACTGCTAGCAACAGAGATGCTGATGATCAGCGCAATTGCCGCTTGTAAAGATGCCTGTAGCGAAACTGCTGCTTGGGTATCCGTCGAACTAACATTTATATCGCAAGAATCACTAATGAAAATATACTCCTCTGATTGTTGTAATATCTTATCTAGTTGGCCAGCAGGCTGCGATACTTCTTGACTCATTTACGATTCCTCCTTTCCATTCTAATTTACAATATTGTTTCATAATGGAATCTGTTTGGTCATTTGACTCACAAAAAACGTCCAATTTATTTTTTCTAGACAAAAAAAGACTCAGAGATCATTTAGACCCTGAGTCACCACACTAAAGTTACTTATTAAATTTGTTTATAAATGTCTTTACTTGACTTAAATCGTTGTTACTCTTCATAATTTTTTTTAATGAATCTTTGACGACTGGATTCATTTGTACCTCGTTTTTATCCTCTTCTTCTGTAGAGTCTTTAATGTTATTTTGAGGAAAATCTTTTTCACTGAGATTCTTGTTCTGATTTTCAAGGAAGCTCTCAACTTCTGATTGAATTTCTTCAACAACTTTTTTTACTTTTTCTTTGTCTTTATTAGATAAATCAGATGCTGGTTTAACTTTGTGCTTACTTAGTACTTTTTTAACCATAAGATCCATAAGCTCTTGCTGATAGTTCTCCATCCATATGCATCCTTTCTCCCGTTCATTTATAGCCATTGGCATTATTAGGATATGATGCATATGGACACGATGTGTTAGACTATTGACCTTGTAATCACTAATTTCATTTACTTTTTGTCATTGCTTTCGAACTCGTCAATAAGATCTTCCTTGATCTCCTCTTTTAAATCACTAATCATTTCTTCTTTCATTTCGTCATATACTTCTTCTTTCATTTCACTTATCATTTCTTCTTTCATTTCGTCGTATACTTCTTCTTTCATTTCATCATATAACTCTTCTTTTATTTCATCATACATTTCTTCTCGGATTTCAGCCTTAAATTCTTTTCTATTCTTTTTGCGACGTTTTCGCCCCTCTAACTGATAATCCTTTCCGAGCATCATGATGACTGAGATAATCATGATTACCATTATGATCGCAAACGGAAGAGCCGCAATGATCGAGGCAGTTTGCAGAGCTCCTAGTCCCCCATCACCACTTATTAGTAATACAGATGCTGTCCCTGCTATTAAAACTCCCCATAACATTTTAGAAAATAAGCTAGGGTTTAAACTGCCATGTGACGTCATAGCTCCAAGTACATAGGAAGCCGAATCAGCTGATGTGATAAAGAAGATGAGAATAAGAACTACGGCGATAAAACTTGTGATTGCGCTTAGTGGCAATTCCCCAAGCATCGCAAAAAGGGCCAATTCAACATTGTTCATAACAAGCTCACCGATAGGAGCAGTACCTGCAATCTCCATACTTAGAGCTGTACCTCCAAATGTCGTAAACCAAATAACTGCTAAAATCGACGGAACCACTAGTACCCCAGCCATAAATTCACGAATTGTTCGTCCACGTGAAATTCTTGCAATAAAAATACCCATAAAAGGTGCCCACGCTATATGCCACGCCCAAAAAAAGATCGTATTTGTACCTAGCCATGCGCTTTCAATAAAAGGTGTCATTGTTAAACTCATTGAAGCAACATTGGTAATATAACCACCTAAAGTTGTCACAAAACTTTCCAATATAAATAACGTAGGACCGACAATAATGACAAAAATAAGTAACAATGCTGCTACGGCTAAGTTAATATTACTAAGCCTTTTTATACCTTTGTCTACGCCTTTTGCAGCTGAAAACATAAACAGAAACGTAACAATTGCGATGATAATGACTTGTGTTGCCACAGTATTTGGGATCGGCGAAATATACGAAAGGCCACCTGTGATCTGAAGTGCACTTAAGCCAAATGTCGTTGCAACCCCTGTACATGTGGCAATAACAGCTAAAATATCGATTGATTTTCCAAGTGGGCCTTCTACTTTATCTCCTAAGAGTGGATAAAACGCAGAACTTATCAAAGCCGGTCGATCTTTACGAAACTGCACGTAAGCTAATGTTAAACCAACAATAGAAAAGATTGCCCATGGATGTAATGCCCAGTGGAAAACTGCATAGCGTAACCCTGCTATTGCTGCTTCCGGTGTTTCAGGATTAAAGCCTGCTGGCGTGTCAAAATAATATAAAACAGGCTCTGCTACGCCCCAAAAAACAAAACCAACACCAATACCGGCCGCGAACAACATTCCAATCCATGAATACCAAGAATATTGTGGCCTTTCGTTTGGCTTACCTAAACGGATACTTCCTAAAGGACTAATTGCAAGAATGATTACAAACAATACGAAAAAAGCTGTAGATAACATATAGAACCAACCAAAGTTATCCAACATCCAACTAAGACCTTGTCCTGCAGCAGCGTCCAATGATCCTGGAGACAATGCTCCCCAAAGAACAAAGATTGCAACAATTACAGCCGATATAATTAGGACACTTCCTAGTTTTTTACTCTCAGTGTTTTGACCCATGTTAACCTCCTAGTTGCTTAACTGATAAAGACAAATAACTACCAACAATTTATTTTACCCTAAATAAAAAATGATCTAAACCTATTCTTTTCTACTTTTTCTCAGGACTTGTAAAAATATTCTTTAGTCCCAACAACTTTCAGTGGTAAGTAACTTTAAAAAGTTTATAAATATCTTTAATAGATAAACTAAAAGTATCTTCTTGTGTATAAATATTGGTATCAAACACAGTAATTTATTAACTTTCAAATGTAAGTACCTTTATTTTTCGTATTAACGGATCCTTGTTATAATTAAACTAGTTCAGAAAGGAGGAAACGCTTTTGAGTGTAACACAGAATACAAAGGCTACATTTGCTGGTGGTTGTTTTTGGTGTATGGTGAAACCATTTGATCAATTTGAAGGTGTTAATGCCGTTGTTTCGGGATATACAGGGGGACAAAAGGAAAATCCAACATACGAAGAAGTCTGCTCTGAAACAACTGGTCACTATGAATCCGTACAAATTACATTTGACCCAGCTATAATTACATATGAACAATTACTACAGATTTTTTGGCAGCAAATTGACCCTACTGATCCAGGGGGACAATTTTTTGACCGTGGTGATTCCTACCGTACCGCCATTTTTTATCATAGTGACGAACAACGAGTCATAGCCGAACACTCTAAGAAACAACTAAGTGAAAATGGGAAATTCACCAAGCCAATCTCTACTAAAATCTTGCCAGCTCAAAAGTTCTATACCGCAGAGGATTATCATCAAGATTATTATAAGAAAAATCCAGTTCATTACATGAGATACTACACTGGTTCAGGACGTAAAAATTTTATCGACCACCATTGGGGAGGAGAGAAAAATGAGTAGATTTGAAAAAGAACATTTAAAAAAACGCCTTACGCCAATACAATATGCCGTTACACAAGAAAATGGCACGGAACCACCCTTTCAAAATGAATATTACAACCTTGAAGAAGAAGGAATATATGTAGATATCATTTCCGGAAAACCTCTCTTTAGTTCAAAAGATAAATACGATGCAGGCTGTGGCTGGCCAAGTTTTACAAAACCAATCGTTGAAGAAGAAGTTATCGAGAAAGAAGACTTTAGTCATGGTATGATCCGAACTGAAGTTAGAAGTAAAGAAGCTGATTCACACCTAGGACATGTATTCAACGACGGTCCAGGGCCAGCTGGCTTAAGATATTGCATTAATTCTGCAGCATTACGCTTTATTCCAAAGCAAGACTTAGAAAAAGAAGGATATGGGGTTTATAAAAAGTTATTTGACTAATAGAACGAAAAGAGGTTGTCGATCAGGTTCCCCAAGCATACAAGATATAATCCTTTGTTTAGCAATAAGTATTATGTCCTGTTCCATCGTTAGACCTATTGAGACAACCTCTAACTTTATTCTCGAACGCTATACTTATTAGATAGCTAAAGCTTTTCATCATATGTGTATCGAACTATAAATTTATCGGCTTTTAGTTTTTTTATTTCTACGAGTGGACCCACTTCATAACCATTAACCCAATTATCTTCTATTTTAGCTTTTACACACCCAGCTTGAAACTTAGATCGGAATATTTGTTTATAGTATATCCATTTTGGAAGTTTTGCCATGATACCTTCATACCTTTCTGAGCTTTTCTACCATATTACAAAATATTAATGAACTTCACAATTTGTTCTTATGCATTTGTCAATAATCGTTACCGATTAAATGTAATTAAGTGGATACGATGGCATTATTAGCAATCATTATGTAAAATATAATGAGGTATTTATAGAAAGGGTTTGAGACAAATGGCTAGAAGACCGTTAGAGGGGACTATTACTGAAGCAAATATTGCTAGTAAAGAGTTACAAGATAATATTTCATTTCTTATTTATACTCCACCTAACTTCACCCCAATGCAAACATATGATGTTCTAATCTGCCAAGATGGAAATGATTATTTTCAGTTAGGTAGGATCCCTCGACTAGCTGAACAGTTAATTGAGGAAGGTGAAATTAACGAGACAATTATCGTCGGAGTTCCTTATCCTTCCGTTGCTGAAAGGAGAAAAAGATATCATCCCGATGGTGAAAAGGTTGATGCCTACATTCGTTTTTTGGCAAACGAACTGATTCCATATATTGACGAAAAATATCCAACTCACCAACTAGCTTCATCCAGAACGCTAGCAGGTGATTCACTTGCAGGTACTGTTTCTTTACTGACGGCACTTGCTTATCCAAACCTTTTTGGTCAAGTGATGATGCATTCACCATATGTAGATGATACCGTTCTAGGCGCAGTTCATTCTTATTCAAAGCCTGAACGTTTAACCATTTATCATGTTATAGGAAAACAAGAGACTGCTGTTAAGACTACAGATGGGCAAATAGTTGATTTTTTGACGCCAAATAGAGAATTGGCCGAACAAATTCAAAATAAAGCATTTTCTTATACGTTTGGAGAATTTGATGGGGATCATACTTGGACTTATTGGCAAAAGGATTTAATTAACGGACTAACAACGCTCTTATCGTAAAAAGATATTTACAAAAGGAGGACTTGAAATATGAAATATGGAATTGTCTTATTTCCGTCAAAACAATTACAAGATCAAGCTAATTCTTATCGTATGCGTTATGATTCACATTACGCTCTTATTCCACCTCACATCACTTTGAAGGAAGCTTTTGAGATTCGAGAAGAAGAGCTCTCTTCTGTTATTACGGAACTTCAACAAATTACGAAAAAGGCAGATCCTGCTTATATTGATATTTATAAAGTCGACACTTTTTATCCACAATCAAATACGATATTTTTAAAAATACGTGAACATGAATCATTAACTTATTTATACGAGGCATTACACAATGAGCCGTTTTCTCCAAATGAAAAATACGGTTTTATTCCACATCTCACAATCGGTCAAGACCTTTCGAACCAAGAACATTCAGATGTTGTCGGACAGTTAAAAATGAAAAATATCAAACACCAAGAAAAGATTGATCGAATCCAATTGCTATATCAACTTGAGAACGGTTCTTGGACCGTCTATGAAACATTTCGCTTAGGAAAGGACGTATAATCATTTTATGAAAGTTATAAAAGTTTCAACAACCGAACAATTAGAAGATGCTTACAAAATTCGTACGGAAGTGTTTGTTGAAGAACAAAAGGTTCCAATGGAAGAGGAAATTGACAATCATGAAGAGGAAGCAACTCACTTTGTCGTATATGATGATAATAACTTAGCAATCGGAGCTGGTCGTTTTCGTTTTGTTGACGGCTTTGGCAAAGTGGAACGTATTTGTATAGCCAAACGCGCACGAGGAACAGGAGTCGGCCGCCAAATAATGGAGGAAATCGAAAAAACAATGGTTGAAGAAGGAGCAACAAAAGCCAAATTACATGCCCAAATTCAAGCTCAAGACTTTTATAAAAAACTAGGTTATGAAACAGTATCGGCAGAATTTCTTGACGCTGGAATCCCTCATGTTACAATGACGAAATATTTAACTAAAAAGGAATGGTGACCTTATGTCACCATTCCTTTTTATTCTTCTATTTGATCGGCCTTTTCTACTTTTTCAAGTTGTGTTTGAACTGTCTTTACTTTGCCTTCCATTGTGGATACTTTATCACGTCGATCATCAATGCGAATGTTCGTTGTAACTCGTTTTAGACCATGCTTAAACGGTACTTCGTGAATCGCTTGAATCACTTCAAATAATACAGGTAGCTCTCCCTCAATAATTGTGCTCATCGGTGTCAATTGATACTTTATTTTTTCTTCATAAGAGCTTAGCACTTCTTGTATTTCTGCTACGTATTTGCTAACGCTCGGGGACTCTGTCCCAACTGGAACTACAGTTACATCAACAATTGCCAATTTCTTTTCCTCCTTCTTTATAGTTGGACGCTTAACAATTAGTCTTTCTGGGAATTCTTTTCTGGCTAGCTTTCGAAACGATTCAATCGAAGCCACCATATGTGATCGTTCTGGTTCATTAGTCGTAATATGTCTTTGCAGCCAATACGAGATCGATAAAATCAGCTTTTTTAAGAATGAAAACCTTTTATGCCCCATTAGTTTTTGAGTAATTGGAATTAAAAGTAAACTGCTATACGATGCAACCTCCAAAGACCATAGAAACATCTTTGAAAATAAAAATAAACCACATGTTAGTACGATAACAGATAGAAAGTAAATCACCACTATATTCGTGGAACAATAACGATTGGTAATACTAGCTTTCTGAATTTGAGCTAAACGAGCTCGACTTATTAAACCATTATCGCTAAAAACCTTATGTTCAGCCCCGTGATATTTCCGAAGTTGTCTCGGAAAAAAGAAGTGAGTTCCAAACATATAATAAAACAGAAAGAAATAAGGAAGGCCAGCCCAAACAGTAGGTTGCCAAATCACTATGAACTTCGGAATAAAGATTAAGCTGATATAGATAACCGTTAATATTGTAAACCATATTGGCATGGAAAAGGTAATTTGTTTTATCATCGTTGTTAACGTTGAAGCATTGATTGGTTTCACCCAACTTCTCAGACGACCTTCATTATGAAATGCACATGAAACATGTTGTTTCCCTATAAAAAATATCCCGTTCTGATAGGAGAGTCCTCTAATTTTCATGTACACACTCCTTTTCTCACTTTTATACTACTCTGCTTCAAACGTAGCAACCCAGTAAGGAACATTGGCTGCATTGATAAAAGTCGGTTGCACAAATAATGCATCCTCCTTCTCAAGTGGTGTGTGATCTGTCCACGTATGAAGAAGAGATACAATAACATCGTCTTTGACAAGATTTTCTCCTGCTAAATTCACGTGAAAACGGCCTAGATTTCCGTAACTTTCATGTTCAACAAATTTGTTAGAAAAAGGGAAGATAATACCGTTATCGACTAATGTTCCTTGAGATTCCTCAATCGTACGATCTGCATAATACAGTTCAAGCAATCCTTCTTCAACCACAAAATCTATCCTAGGTTTATTGGTCTCCTGATCGAGAACAGTCACGCCAATGTAATCTTCTCCATACAAACCTTCTTGTGGCATAATTGTCCAATCCCAATAAGCAGTAACCTTTAATCCAGTTGTTGTTTCCTCTATATTAACCTGAAATTCTATTACATCTTGGAGCTCTTCATTCGTAATCGTTTCCGAGTGTTCTAAAAAGTAGTAACCTCCGAAAAGCATTAAGACTACTAGTATAGCTGGTAGAATTAAAACTGGCTTATTTCCACGAAACATTTTGTACCTTCTTCCTTTTTCATATTATGTATTGTTTAAATCATCAAGACCCTTTGTTCATTATACAAGACACTAAGCCATCAGGAAAGAAACGAATCCTTTCATCTTTAACATTCAATGTTATAATTCATTTTCTCCTTATAAATCTAAGAAGAAGCCAACAGGAATAAACCGGCTGGCTTCTAAGCTTTATTGTATTTTTCTAAATGCAGCATGGTTAGTAGGTCCAATTCCTTGACCAATTGGCAGAGAATTAGAAATTGCCACTGTAATAAACGCTTTTGCTGTTTCTGCCGCTTGTTTTATCGATACGCCTTTAGCTAGTTCAGCTCCAATGGCCGCTGCAAATGTACATCCTGTTCCATGAGTATGCCGAGTATTAATCCGATCACTTTTAAGTTCATGAATTGCTTCACCATCATACAATAAATCAACTGCTGGTCCATCTAGTAGATGACCACCTTTTAGCACAACATATTTTGGGCCTAGTTTATGAAGATCAATTACGGCTTGTTCCATCTCTTCAATTGTTCTCATTTCTCGTCTTCCAAGAATCTTAGCAGCCTCAGGTAGGTTTGGAGTTATAACAGTTGCAATTGGCAAAAGCTCTTGAGTTAGTGCTCTGACAGCCTCCTCCTGAAGAAGAGAAGCTCCACCCTTTGCGATCATGACTGGGTCAACTACAATATTTTCGACTTCATATTTCTTTAACATTTTAGCAACAAGTGTAATAATCTCACCTGAAAACAACATACCCGTCTTTACTGCATCAGCACCTATATCTGACAAAACAGCATCAAGTTGAGCCTCAATCGCTTCCAACGACTGAGGAAATACACCATGTACACCAAGAGTATTTTGTGCCGTTAATGCCGTGATAACGCTCATTCCAAATGTGTCTAGTTCTTGAAACGTCTTTAAGTCAGCTTGGATACCAGCACCACCACCACTATCTGAGCCAGCAATTGTTAATGTTTTTGCTATTGACACTTATTATCATCCTTTCAAATAGCTTCATGTACCATACAGAATCCTCTATGAAACTCACTCACAACTACTTCCCTTGGCGCACTAAGTAAAGCGTTCCGGTTTAAAGGAAGCTAGTGGTGCATAGTACTGTTTTTCATCTAGCAAGTCAGCTACAGCCACTGCTGTTATCGGACTTAATAAAATACCATTTCGGTAATGGCCTGTAGCAAAAACGACTTGTGGAGCTTCGTCTAATTTTCCTATTAACGGGAAGCCATCCTGTGTCGCGGGTCTTAATCCTGCCCATGTATGAAAAGGCTTTTCTTGCTCTAAAAATGGAAATACATGTTTATTCCAGTTTGTTAATCGGGCTATCCCCTTATCAGTTACATCTGTACGAAATCCTGCAATATCTTCAGATGCTCCATTAACTAGCGTTCCATTTGCCTTTGGAACAAGGTACCCTTGACTTGTATAAACAATATGTTTGATACAATCAACCTCTACGTCATACGCACAAATTTGACCTCTAATAGGGTATATCGGAATTCTCAAACCGAACGTTTCTTCTAGTTCACTAGACCATGCACCTGAACAAACAATTAACCGGTCACCCGTATATTCACGCTCATCCTTAGACCGTAATGTTACTGATTGTTTATAATCCACTACTTCTACATGTTCAAGGTTTTCATAAATTTGGACTCCATTTAAACGACAGCCTATCTCTAGTGCCTTAACATAGTCAGGAGCAAACACATGACTTTCTTCAGGGTAATACATAGCTGCCTTGACATCTTTTGCTAGCTTCGGTTCCATTTTCCACAATCGTTCATCTGAAATCAGTTCTGCTTCTGCTCCCCACTCACGTTGCCATGACTGCCTTGTTTCGAGTGCCAAAACATCAGCATCATGGTAGACTGCATGAATACTTCCACTCTCTGAAAATTCAAAGTCCATTTTCGAGATGTTTTTAACTTCTTGCTGCCACCCTTTATACATACGTAAACTATCCAAACAGAACCGAAAGAAATCATCTGGGTCTTCGCCAATCTCAGAATAAGGAGCAAGCATCCCTGCTGCTGCTCCAGATGCTTGTCCACCACACGTTGTTTTTTCTAACACAGTAACATCATAATTTCTTCTACTAAGTTCAAACGCAGTTGCTAGCCCAACGACACCTCCACCTAGTATAATTACTCGCTCTTGCATTAATACTCCCCCAATTTACTTACTATTTTGAAACAAGTGTCGTTAAGCCACTACTAGCTGTAGCATATTTCTTTTTTGGAATTCGACCAGCTTCATAGGAAAGTCTCCCAGCCTCAATTGCATACTTCATCGCCTTTGCCATATTCACCGGGTCCTTTGCCTTAGCTACAGGTGTGTTCATTAAAACTCCATCTGCCCCCAACTCCATTGCTTGTGCTACATCCATGGCTGACCCGAGTCCAGCGTCAACAATAATTGGTACATTAGCTTGCTCAATGATTAATTCAAGATTATACGGGTTTAAAATACCTAAGCCAGTTCCAATAGGTGCTCCCCCAGGCATAACAGCTGCCGCGCCAGCTTCTTCTAACCTCTTACAAAGAACGGGATCATCCGATGTATACGGTAAGACAACAAATCCTTCCTTTGCAAGAACCTCCGTTGCTTTAAGGGTTTCAATAGGATCTGGTAAAAGTGTTTTTTCATCTACACTAATTTCCACTTTTATCCAATCACTTAGACCAGATGCTTTAGCAAGCCTTGCAATTCGAATTGCTTCTTCAGCCGTTTTTGCACCTGATGTATTCGGTAAATACGTAAATGACATTCCTTCTAAATGTTGCAGTATTGCGTCCTCATTCGGCGCATCTAGATTTACTCTCCGAATGGCAAATGTAAGTACCTCAGCTTCCGATGCTTTAATAGCTTCGTTTTGGACAAAGGGATTTGGATACCTACCTGTTCCTAGGAAAAACCTAGAGGATAATTCCTTACCTGCAATTGTAAGCTTATTTTTTTTCATCCGATCATCCCCCTCCGACAAATTGAACTAATTCAATTTTCATTCCTTCTATTATTTTAGTATCTGACCATTCCCCTTGCTCAACTATCATTCCATCTACTTCTGTCACGACAAGATGTGGTTCAAGATTGAAATAAGTCACAACTTCTTCAAGTGTAGAAACTTCTAGATTATGTTCTTCTCCATTAATAATCAAACGCACCTTATTCACTCTCCCTTTCAGCTAATTTTTTGATAAAACTCTCACAAACCCCTTTAATATCCTTAGCTCCTACTATCTCAGAGATCATACAAATTCGAGTTGCTCCAGCATCAAGCACTTGATCAACATTATGCAGTTTGATTCCACCAATAGCTACAAATGGAATCTTGATTTCGGAAACAACTTGTTTAATATAATTTGTTGTTACTGGATCTACAACATCTACTTTACTATTTGTATGAAAAATTGGCCCTACTCCAATATAGTCAGCACCTCCAACTTCAGCCTCACGTGCTTCCTCAATACGATGAGTCGATATTCCAATAATTTTATCAGGCCCCATTATCTTCCTAGCATCAGAAAGAGGTAAATCATCTTGTCCAAGATGAATTCCGTCTGCATTAACAGCAAGGGCTACATCGATATGATCATTAACAATGAATAAAACATCATGTTTACTTGTAAGTTCACGCAACGCTCTAGCTTTTCTTAAAACATCTCGTTTACTGCTGTTCTTATCACGCAGTTGAATAATGTCCACACCACCAAGAATCGCTTCTTCCATTACTTCAGTTAAGTCACGGCCTTGATGAAATTCTTCTCCGGTTATCGCATATAGCTTAAACTCTCTCATAGGTCTCCCACCTTCTATCTGTAATACAAAAAAGTCGCACCCCGAACATACGGAATACGACTAATACGACTTCCCTACGCTGGCATGATCCAGATCAGGTATGAGGGTAAAAGGCAACACCTTCTTCTCAGTCCATCGTTATGGACACCCCTAGTCTTTAAAATACAGAACTTATTACTATTTATTATGACAGACTACTGTAAAAAAGCAAGAGGGGAAGTATTTCCCAACTAACCGTTCCAAATGGGAACCACCACTTGTTCTGATAAATCATAAGCATTTTCATAACGTTCACCTAGTAAAAGAAAAGAACCTCCTGGAGATATTGAAAGTGGAACATGTTTTTCTAATGTAGTTATCTTTTCTTCAGAATCAGCATCCACATTATAAGCAATTAACTCAAAGCCATCTTCATAGCTAAAGAAATCACTACTATATTTGGGCCGTAAATAATAAAAAATTCCATTCCAATCGTCATAAGTATAAAAAGGTATCCACCATTGTTCAGAGTATGTGTTCAAAATAGGGACCTCAATAGAACGGAAAGCTTCTTGCTCTTGATAAAAAGTGTATTGGGATGCTAAATCGTAAACTGAGTCAACCGTTACAGAAAGCGACACTCCATCGGGGAAGCTCATAAAAGCAATTACAGCTTCTTCCCATTTATTTATCTCTCCATTTTCGACATTCACTTCATATAATGGCGCTTGATAGCCAGGTTCAAATTCATCCCATTTTAAGTAACCGACATTTGTAGGCGATATCCATTGAACATAAGACTGTTCAAGATTTACTTGTGATATTTCATTATTTGTTACATTCCCCACATAAGTTTCGTATTCCCAATTAGGTAAAAAAGCTACCATAACGTACGTCTCAACCTTATAAGGATTCCAGTAGATACTATACTCTTCCCCATATCCCATTATGGTCTGTTTTATCTCACCATTCTGATCCAATAGTAATAGTCTTGCTTCATTATCTGACGTAATGTGTTGAATGGCAAAAACCGTATGATCAGCGTTAGCGATGATATCTACAATCCAACCTTCCGTATCAAAAAAAAGTGAAGACTCCCCTGAATAAAGGTCATGTTTATAAATTGCAGACACGTCATCCTGTTCTTGCAAATATAAAATTGTCTCACCGTCATACCAACTCATGACTTCTGTAACACGAGTATTTGTTTGAATTGGAATAATTTGAGAACCTGTGAAAAAAGAGAACGGTATATCACGCTTTTTGGGAAGTTCCATCAAACTTTTCGGTAACGGCTGACCTACTAATGAAGATTGAGTACACGCTGAAACTATAAGAAGTATAATTAAACTAAAAAATAGCCGTTTCATCAATTCCCTCTACCCTCCTTCATACACATGATTGTCTTTAGATACTATATAGACGATTGAAGCCTTTTAAACGTTTCAACAAATAGTAATTTTCAAAAAAAGGGCAACTCAACTGTATTAGCTTCTAAATTATTACTTTATAGCGCAGAGAAAAATAAACGGTTGCACTACAATTTCATAGAAGCTAAACGTTTGAGTCACCCTTTTTCTTGTGGAGACGCTACACAGAACTAGAAATAAGTTCCTATATGGCTCTCACTTTTTAACTGTCTCCCTGCATAAATCTAGCACCAGCAATTCCTGGATTCGTCATTTCTTTCGGATCAAGAATTTCATTTAATTCTTCTTCAGAAAGGATCCCTTTTTCCAAACAAATTTCTCGAACTGGGCGATCCGACTGGATGGCTTCCTTTGCTACTCTTGAAGCAACTTCATAACCTACATGTGGGTTAATGGCTGTAACAATCCCTACACTTCTTTCAACCATCTCGCGACACCCTTCAATATTAGCCGTTATTCCATCTATTGCAAACTCCCTAAAAACACGAATACCATTTTGCAAAATTGACAATGATTGCAATAAATTAAAAACTAATACTGGTTCCATTACATTCAGCTCTAATTGCCCCGCTTCAGAAGCAAGACTTATTGTGTGATCATTCCCTATGACTTGAAAAGAGATTTGATTCACAACTTCACACATTACCGGATTTACCTTTCCAGGCATAATAGATGATCCTGGCTGCCTTGCAGGTAGGTTAATTTCGTTTAAACCTGTTCGTGGCCCTGAACTCATTAATCGCAGATCATTAGACATTTTTGATAAGTTAATGGCCATTATTTTTAATGCGCTTGAAACTTCAGTATAAGCATCTGTATTTTGGGTGGCATCCACAAGGTTTTCCGCTGTTTCAAATGGATAACCAGTAATATCGCTTAAATACCCAGCTATTTTTTCAATATATTCAGGTTTTGCATTTAGTCCTGTCCCAACTGCCGTCGCTCCCATATTTACTTCATATAAATGCTCTACAGAACCTTTTATTCGACTAAGGTCACGATTCAATACACGTTGATACGCACCGAATTCTTGTCCCAACCTAATTGGCACAGCATCCTGGAGATGTGTACGTCCCATTTTTAACACATCATCAAATTCTTTCTCTTTTTCTTTTAGTTTATTAACGAGATCTTGTAATTCAGTCGTTAAGCCTTCTGCCAAGCGAAGCGTCGCTATATGAATTGCTGTTGGAAAAGCATCATTTGTCGATTGCGCCATATTCACATGAGTGTTCGGACTAACCCTCATGTACTCTCCTTTTTTTCCTCCAAGTAATTCAATAGCACGATTGGCAATGACTTCATTCGCATTCATATTAAATGAGGTACCAGCGCCTCCTTGGATTGCATCAACAATAAAGTTCTCTTGCAATTTACCCGAAATTACATCGTCACACGCTTCAATTATAGCGTCAGCAATATTAACATTAAGTACACCAACATCACGATTTGCCATTGCTGCAGCCTTTTTAACATAACCAAATGCACGTACTAACTCAGGATGAGGAGGATACCCTGTTATTGGGAAATTCTCCCTTGCACGCATTGTTTGAATACCATAATAGGCATCCTTTGGTACTTGCTTTTCACCAATTAAATCACGCTCTATTCGATAGTCTGACATTTTCTACCTGTCTCCTTTTATGGTCACTTCTTCAACTTAGTTTCAATCTAACGATCTTATTATTAATTTATGTATGTGATATACGTACGTGAGCGTTACCCTTTCCGAGCAAGCCACGCACCACCAATTACTCCTGCATCATTTCCTAAGGTTGCAATTCGAAACTCGCATCCATCGGCCACTCTGCCTAAAGCATACCGATCAAATTGTTGCTTTATTGGTTTCAAAAGACTATCTCCCGCTTTAGAAACTCCTCCACCAAGTACGATCGTTTCTGGGTTTAGAGTATTGGCTAAGTTTGCCAATGCAAGTCCTAAATGAAAAGTAACTTCATTTATAATCTCCACTGCAAGACGATCATTTTTATTAGCCGCTTCAAATACATCCTTAGAGGTAAGCTTACTGTTTTGGTCTAAGACTAGTTTCAGCAAGCTCTCTGGTCTATTTAGTACACCTTCTTTTGCTAGTCTTGCAATCCCAGTAGCAGAGGCTATCGTTTCTAGACAACCCGTTTTTCCACAATTACAAGGTGCTCCTTGTTCACCAATGATTGACGTTATATGTCCAATTTCCCCGGCCATACCGTTAACACCATGAAGGATTTGCCCATTTACAATCACACCACCTCCAACTCCTGTCCCAAGGGTAACGCAAAGTAGATTTCTCGCTTGATTTCCGGCACCACGCCACATCTCTCCAAGAGCTGCAATATTAGCATCATTGTCAACCGTTACAGAAAGGCCCGTATCGGCTTCTAATTGAAGCTTTAAAGGGAAATCTTTCCACCCTATGTTAACCGCTTGGTAAATAAAGCCCATTTCCATATTTATAAAACCCGGCGCTCCTAATCCTATTGCTAAGAGTTTATTTTTATCAATGCCAAGCTGAATTCTTTTTTCCTCTATTGTTCGAGCAATATCTTTTGTAATATACTTTCCTGATTCAGCAATATTTGTTGGAATTTCCCACTTTGTAACAAGTTTACCCTCAGTAGTTACAAAAGCCAACTTAATTGTTGTTCCACCAATGTCTATACCAACAAGCCATTTATCACCCATCACATTTCATCCTCTACTGTAACTTAGCTTCATTTCTTAAAACAAGTAACCCTTGTTGAAGTATTTCTGCATCAATCAACTTCCATTTGTAAAGCTCTCTCAACTCATCCTCCATGAGGGCAAGGTCAAGACTGCGATCACGTGTATATACAATTGAGCCGTGCACTTTGAGCAGTTGCCTTACATCATATACCGTTTTCATTTTCTCACCTCTTCTTCATTATATCAGCTTCAAGAGCGATACGAAAAGAAGCCAAACAAGCGGAATATATGCGGTGTGTGTGTAACGCCATAATGCCTGACGAATTTGCATTTGAATGTAAAGCCCTACGCCTAATGCTACAGTAAACAAAAAAGCAGCAGTAATCGTGAAGAACGTTCTAAATTCCAATATGCCCCATTCAAATCCCATTAAAAAGAAAAGAAGTGCAAGGATCGAAATTATCACCCGGTCCTCCGGATGAAAAAAACCAAGTGTTGGATGAAATCGACTTATACAGGCAACAATAAATAAAAGTGCTAATATAGATATAACAATTTCAATAAACCTAAATCCAATCCATCCCCCTATAAGCATTCCAGAAATCATGCCTATATAACATAAAAATAAAAAAAATAAAGAAAATAAGAAAAGGCTTAACGGTCTAATCGGATCTCTCGGCGCCGTTAAAAGGCCACCAATCGTGACACCTAGTGTAAATACAAACAATAAAATTATGATAATAAACCACATGATTAAGCACCATCCTTTTAACAGAACGTTTTCATATTGAACGAATTGCAAGAAGTTCAATGATTTATAAATTAAATGTTTCTTATGCTATGATATGTTTGTAAACAAAAATTAGAAGGACAAGAAAGCTTGTCATGTAGAAGGAATGAGGATCAAACGATGGACCAAAAAGTAAAAGATATTATTGACCAAGCAATTTACGGAATCCCTGAGATTAAACCAGAAGAAAGAAATTTATTTCTATCAACATTGTTAGAAAGAATATATATAGCCTTAACAAAGAAACAAGTCATTCAACGAGGAATGTATAATGAAGTAGTCCAAGCAATGAAAACTCAAAAAAACCCACACCTGTTTATAAATGGGAATTTAAATTATGGTAACTACTCAAATTATATCCAAGAAGCCAATAAATTAGGCATTCGGTTTACCATTATCACTCCAAAGAAACAAACACCGTTTGGACTCGTTTTAGCGAACGAGAATCAAGCAGTCGATAAAAAAGACATTTTTATTAAAGATGAGCTTTATGAAAGAGAAATGGAAGAATCGATGTAATTCAATGTATCTTATAAACAAAGAGACCACGAAAATTTTCGTGGTCTCTTTGTAGTTCTTATCTATCTGGATCATTTGGATGGACAGCTGATGGTCTTTGTTTTTTTAATGGCATGGCAACCCGGAATACTACATCTCTTAAAGCCTTGGCATCAAATGGTAAAAATGGCCACATATATGGCATGCCAAGGGTCTTAAGATGAACTAGCATAAGTAACCAAACCGTGATTCCACCTACAAACCCTGCTACCCCAAATAGAGCTGTAGTAAGTAATAGCGCTACCCTAATTAAACGATTAGCCAAGCTCATCTCGTAACTAGGTGTAGCAAAAGTTCCAACAGCTGCTACAGCAAGATACAAAACGACTTCGGGTGAAAAAACCCCGACATTTATAGCTACTTCACCAATTAATAACGCAGCCACCAAACCAAGTGCTGTCGCAAGAGCATTTGGTGTATGTATTGCTGCCATCCGGAGCATTTCAATCCCTATCTCAGCAACAAGAAACTGAGCAAATAATGGAACTGTACCTTCTTCTTGCTCCCCAATAAACCCCAAATCAGTTGGGGCAAGCCCCTCATTCGTTGCAAGTAAATACCAAAGTGGCAATAAAAATAACGATGCCCATACAGCTGCATAGCGAACCAATCTTAAACTAGTACCTACGATCGGCTTTTGACGATACTCTTCTGCATGTTGCATATGATGCCAAAAAGTGGTTGGAGCAATCATTACACTAGGTGAACCATCTACCATTATAATAACATGTCCTTCGAATAAATGAGAGGCAGCAACATCAGGTCTTTCTGTGTATCTTACAAGAGGATAAGGGTTATTATTATGGCCGAAGATAAATTCCTCAATCGTTTTATCGCCCATAGATAATCCATCTGTATCAATTTTTTCCAGCGATGCTTTTATCTTTTTTACGTATTCATGATCTGCAATATCTGCTACATAGGTAATTGCTAAATCAGATTTAGAACGCCTCCCAACTGAGACATACTCGACTCGCATCGTTTTATCACGTACTCGCCTGCGTATTAAAGCTGCATTCATTACCAGCGTTTCAACAAAGCCGTCTTTGGATCCACGAATAACTTTTTCCGTGTCAGGCTCCTCAGGTCCTCTAACAGGATATTCACGGGTGTCTATAAGAATTACCTTATCGATCCCTTCAACCACTAGAGCTGCAGGACCTGCTAGGACCTGGTCAACTACCTCGTCTAAATCATCGGTTTCCTCTATTTCAGCATACGGAATATAACGCTTCATTAATTTATCTAAAGGTTTATCTGCTAAATCAGAGGCTTTTACCCGAATTAATTCACGTTGAATTTGCGTAATCGCTTGATCCTTACCAAATCCATCGACGAGAAAGAGTGACATCTGACGTTCGGCATATTCTAATTCAAGATGAACTAAATCAAAACTTAAATCAACACCTAGCTCTTTTTTCAAGTATTCTACATTATGCTCATAAATGATCGTAACCGGATTTAGAATTTTGCTCGTACTCATACGTGATCACCTCCAATCTTTTACATTATCTGCTTCTTAGCAAGTTTCCATTCATAAGAAGCATATTGGCTTTTTTAACTTCATATAAATGTGTCAAACTGTTTGTCCAATGGAGGCAGAATGATGAATAAATGGAAATTTGCTATTACCTTATTGATTACTTCTTTTTGTGTAGGGCTCTTCTTAGTAGTCATGATTAAACCAGAGCCTTTACGTGACGCCCTTATATTCTTCCCTCTTGACCCAAATGCATCATTTGAAGAGGCTACTTCGCACATTGAATTTCAAGCAATGGAAGATGAGGACGAATACATTTTAGATTGGAGTGTCACATCCGTATTAAATCAGCCTGCTTATTTACGGCAAGATGTCTCGCTTTTGTTTGAAGATGGCTATTTAAAAGATACGTTATCTTCATGGCGTGAAAATACGGATACGATTCAAATCGAGAAAGACGTTACATCAGATGATAGTGGACATTATCGCGTCGTAACTTTTCATCATGCTGAAATCCACTATCCAAATGATGAGATTACAAGTGCTCAAAAGTTAAGCTTTGACCAACTGTACGTCATCGACTCACCATTAAGCCCTTTGCATGCATTTCGTACTCCAAGGACTGAAGAAGAAAAAGAAAGCAAACGAATACTAGACTATATCTTAACGCAGCAGCAAGATTATGATTGGGACGCTTTATTTGAATACTATAATTTACCTAAGGATGGTTATGAGCGAATTCCACTAACCGACCTTGTCTTATATGAGGATAAACCGATTCCAGGATTAACAGAAGAAAAAACCGCTCAATTCCTTGGCGGTCTTTGGGAGGGATTATATAAAAATTACGTGTTAGGCATTACTAAAGAAGATGGTACTACCGTAAGCCCTATTGGAAGCACAGTTCCAGTCATCCTTGTCCCTGAAACAGCTGACCACTTTTTTGTCCTGTTTAGAACAGCAGATGGGGAGCCTATTCAACTTTTACAAACAATCCAACCAGATTAAAAATTGAACATAGAGGCCACTGAAAAAGAGTGCTTTTCCCTTTTTCAGTGGCCCTATTCGAGGTACTTTTTCAGCGCCCTCAGTATTCACTCTTTTTTAGTATCCTCTAACAATGTAGAAAAAAAGACGAGAGATTACGTTGTTCCTTCTTCATTTAGCCGTTCTTGCAATTCAAGATACTGTTCATCTGGTAAGATCTCAATTGCTCTCTTTAAAGAAGTACGCGCTTTTTCGATTTGATCATATTCTAAATAGATAAGTGATAAATTATAATGAGCTTCATGAAACTCTTCTCGCATCTTTATTGTTTCAAGTAATAGCTCCTTTGCCTCTTCATAATTCTCAAACATCGCTTCCACATAGGCTAATAAAAAAGTCGCTTCAGGAATGTCTTCACTTTCTTCAACTGCTTTTTTCAAAAAGGGATAAGCTGATTCTAAATCGTCATTTTGTAAATGTTCTTGGCCTATTTGCAAAACTAAAAGTGGCGAAGAAACTTTGTCTTCATTAGTCATCCCAACCCAATAAAATCCTAACAAAAAACAGATCGTAACACCTAAACTTGCCAATTGTTTAACACTTTTCTTATGCCTAGGTAAATGAACGATCATAGAAGCTAAAAACCCTCCAATTAACCCTCCTATATGTGCACCATTATCAACCATAGGTACCACTAAACCGAATACAAGGTTGATAGCTAAAATGGTTAGCAAGCTTTTCCCCATTGTACGAAAAAACAATTTCTTATGAATGGTCCCAAAGTATAATAACGCCCCGAAACAGCCAAATATGGCTCCGGAAGCACCAGCTGCTACTTGCTCGTTAAAAGCAAAGCTCGCAATCGATCCGGACAATCCAGCGACAAAATAAATAAACAGGAATCGAACTGTTCCATACATTCTTTCCACAGCACTACCTAGATAAAACAGCGCTAATGAATTCATGAACAAGTGCAAGAAACCAATATGCAGAAACATCGCTGAAAAAAAACGCCACCATTCTCCTTCAATAATTAGAGGATTATATTTCGCACCAAATTCTATTAAGGTTAAGATTGATGTACTACTGCCCATACTTTCTACTACATAAAACATTACTGAAATACTAATTAATAAGGCTATTGTAGCTATCGGCTTTCCATAAAAAAATAACGATTTCTCTTCCTTCTCTCGGTCATTCGATACTTGTCGAATTTGTTGTTTAAGATGAAAAGTAGTCGTCTCAAGACCCTCAATCGTTTCAATATCCGGGGCAAGTGGAAGGTCGATAAGGTCTGTGTGATTTTTATCGATAATTGATGTATAGACTACCGTTCGTTTCTTCTTACTTTCATAAAATGGTTTTTTTATATCATCCCACTCATCAACAGGGGGAAATAAACTAACATATATAACCTCACCAATGACATTACGAAGACGTAAATGTTTTCTTACACGTTCAAACTGCTTTACCGTTTCAATTACATCTCTTCTTAACTGGTTTGCAAAATCAATGTCTTTTCTGACTAAACGTATTATACGCCTCGGCCTTGTTTCTTCATCCTCTAACCAGACTTCTTGGGAATTTCTATCAAGAATTCGATACTTCTTCACAAAAACATAATGATGAACTAATCTCCAAAAATAATAATCATGCTTCAATGCATCCATTTAGAACCTCCTTCAACTCCTTTTTTTATTATAACAAGGTTTTTAATGGTAGAAGGATAGAAGGATCACCTTAATAAGCTTTAACCTTTTTTTGCAAAAATCACAAACAAAAAGGCCCGTCCTTAAACAATTTAAAGACAGACCTTTTGATTGAGCTAAAAATTTTCTTGTGGACGGTTAGATTGAAAGACCGAACCAAGTACTTTATCACGGATAAACGGGATTTGCATCGCAAACATTACGGCTATTCGGCGTAGCATTCTCCGTCTTAGAAAAGCGTTTATCACGCGATAACGATACTTATAAGCAAAATACACTGAGAAAATAAGCGATACAATTGAAATGAGACGTTGAAACATATTGATCCCTCCTAAGCTTAATTTGCCTGTGATTCGCTTCTTTTATCCATTTTTCTTAAGAATAGGCAGAGATTAACTTAAGTCCTGCACTGGCTTCATTGCTTCCTTTAATGTGGTTGCAGAGAACTTAAGTTTCTTCAATTCATCCTTATTTAAACTTAGTTCTAGCACTTCACGAACGCCTTGTCGATTCACAACTGTTGGGACTCCAATATACACATCATCTAAATCATATTGACCTTGCAACAAAGTTGAGATCGTTAAGATTGAATTTTCATTTCGAAGGATTGCACGTGTTAACCTTACTAATCCCATTGCGATGCCATAGTACGTTGCACCTTTACGGTCAATAATATGATAAGCTGCGTCACGTACATTAGTGAAAATTGAATCTAGCTCTTGCATGTTCACATGGTTAACCTCATCTACATAATTCAGTATAGGTTTTCCACCTATATCAGCATGACTCCAAACTGGTAATTCTGTATCACCATGCTCTCCCATAATATAGGCGTGAACATTACGAGAGTCTACATTAAAGTATTCGCCGAGCATGTAACGAAATCTAGCTGTATCAAGTATCGTCCCAGAACCAATTACTCTTTCCATTGGTAAACCTGAAAACTTCCATGTTGCGTAAGAAAGAATGTCAACAGGATTGGTTGCTACAATAAAAATCCCATTAAAACCACTTGCCATTACCGATGAAACAATATTTTTGAAAATCTTAGCATTTTTTTCGATAAGATCAAGTCTCGTTTCACCTGGCCCTTGATTGGCACCAGCTGTTATAACAACAAGGTCAGCTTCCTTACAATCTTCATATTCACCAGCCCAAATTTTCATCGGTGATCCAAATGGCATACCATGATTTAGATCCATTGCATCTCCTGCTGCCTTTTCTTTATTAAGATCTAATAAGACCAACTCGTCTACGACTTCTTGATTAAGAAGGGCATAAGCATAACTTGAACCAACAAAACCAGTACCAATTACAACAACTCTTGTTCCTTTTCCTCTGGCTTCCATGTAAAACACCACCTTTCACCTAAATTCTACTTCCTATATAAGGGACTTCAGGAAACGTTTATAGGTTTAACCCCCAATATACTTACTATACAGAGATTTTGCCCTTGCCACTTCTTCTGTCCCTTGCACTAGCACTCGTCCATCAGGAAACAGAACAAAACGTTCTCCTTCTTGAAGGTGAACACGAAGTAAAAATGGTGTTAATTTAATCTCAGCAACAGACTCAAGTTTATCAGCCCAAAAAGATAAATCGATTTTCTCTTTCCTTTGAATTTGGACCGTCTCTCTACCACATAATGTTGTGACATGATCTTCTTCATCAACTAATGCTGGGAATTCCCCTTTTTGACATGTAGGACAATCTTTTTTACTCTCCTGCATTTTCAAATCAAATTGATGATTCTTCCATAAATCAAAACTGCGCAGAGTACCTCTTAGTGACGTCTCGTCTTCCACTAAATATTTTAGGACTTCAACGACTTGATATGAAGCAACAATATCTACAACAGGGCTAATAACACCAATCGTATCACAAGTTTGCCCAGATCCTTCTCCTTGGTTAATAAAACAACGAAGACATGGAGTCTTCTCCGGAATGAATAAAGCAGACATCCCTCTGGAACTTACCGCTCCACCATAAGCAAAAGGGATACCATATTTAAAGCACATATCATTTAATAGAAACCGTGTTCGAAAGTTATCTGTTCCATCTAATACAAGGTCAATTCCTTCTAATAAACTTGGTAAAGTATCTAGTGTTACATCTGTAACAATTCCTTCTACTTTCACACTAGAATTGACCGCTTTTAGCTTTCGCTCAGCTGCAACCGCTTTGGGTAAACTTTCTTTAACATCATATTCATCAAAAAGCATTTGCCTTTGAAGGTTACTCATCTCTACATAATCACGATCTGCCATGCGAACTAGACCGATCCCTGCTCGTACAAGGTGATTAGCAAGTACAGTACCTAAAGCGCCGACACCAACAATTAATACTGATTTAGTACCTAATTTCCTTTGTCCCTCTTCACCAATAGGGTTAAAACGCATCTGCCTTGAATATCGCTCAATTGAACTATGTTCCATCTCGTCCTCCTTACAAAATAAATGAGCCTGCTACCATACCAACTATAGCTCCTAAAAATGTACAACCAAAGTTAACAAAATCATTATTTACCCATACTTTACCTTTTACCCGAATAGTCTTTCTGTCACAATGCATACTTCGTTCAGTTTCTAGTGAACAAACTGGACAACGATAAACAACTTGCCACAATGCGCCTATCGCGGTGTCAAATAAATTCCCTACAAAACCAGCAATAATTAGGACAACTAAAAGGATAAAGTTGTTAGAAAAGCCATCCCACAAAAAAAACAAAGCTAGAAAAGAGATTGCGAAACTCCCCATAAAAGCTGCAATAGTTCCTAAAGGACTAATCGCTCCAGATGTCCCAGCCGGAACTCGTTTCCTTTTGAGTATATGAAATGGTCTCGCTTTACTATAAGAACCAATTTCAGAGGCCCACGTATCAGAGTTTGCAGAAGCTAAACTAGCAATAAAACCTAAAATTAGAATTTCTGAAGGATGGTAGTAATAGAGAATTGCTAATAATGCGGAGACTCCCCCATTTGCCATAACTTGAATAGCATCTCTTTGTTGACCTTTTTGCACAATATTTGCTTCTATTTTATTTGATTTTATCGACCCAATCAGAATAGAACTAAAAAAGAATAGTCCTAGCAAAATTAAACCAGGTAATTCAAACCCAACTGTAATTAAGGCCCCCACTATAAATGCCGCTATTGATCCACTTATTGTTAATTTTTGTTTGACTAAGGCAAATATAGAAATGAGTAGGACTACAATCAGCAAACTAGTTTTCATTAGTAGAGACCTGTTGGGCCGAAAACATAATCAATTTGAACATCATGCTCTTGGGTAGGGACAGTAGAAACGATTTGGCAAGGAAAAGCCAAAGCGATTGTTGGCACCTGAATCTCAGAAAGATATCGGTCATAAAATCCACCACCGAACCCTAGACGAGATCCATTTTTATCAAAGGCTAGTCCAGGTACAATAACAAGTTCTATTTTGCTATTATCAATCATTGGGCACAAATCAACATTGGGTTCTTTTAAATTATACGGTCCCTCTTCTAACTGATCAAAATTGCTAATTTCATAAAAAGTCATGGTTTTGTTCTTAAAGTTTGCACGTGGAACCACTACTTTCTTCCCTTGTTCCCATGCCGCTTCAATTAAATTATATGTATCAACTTCTCGATTACGTGAAATAGTTAATGCAATTACTTCTGCAGTTTGCCAATAAGTTGAAGCAAAGAGCTGTTGGACAATTTTTTGAGACCATTCTAGCAATTTTTCTTTCGGGTACGTATTTAACTGCCTACTTATTCTATCTCGTATATCCTTTTTTGTCTCCACCACACTCTCCCCCTCATATCATGAATACATTACTGTAAATTTAAAATAAAAAACTAAAAAACCTACTGACTGTCTCCACTGATTTTAACCAAAGAAAAAAGCAGCGGAAAATCCAGCTGCTTACTTTGTTTCGCGATGTAGCGTATGGCGCTTTAATCTTGGGCTGTATTTCTTGAATTCAATACGCTCAGGATTTGTGCGCTTATTTTTTGTTGTAATATAGTTACGATCGCCTGTCTCAGTGCAAGCAAGAGTTACTTGTACACGCATTCGCTATCCCTCCAGACTGTGCTTACTTCATACTTGAATATGATAGCAAATCTTTTCAATTCATTCAAGTGGTTTTTCTTTACAGGATTTGTTCCGTCACTTGTTCTAGTTGTTGTGACTTAATTTGTTCATTATGTTTAAAGTAAACTTCTTCTTTGGATTGGCCCTTGATTTCCCAAACTCGTCCATATGTTTCTTGCCATGGGTCCAACTGAAGTCTAGTAACAATCATCCCTTCTTGGCCATCTTGGCACAATGGGGCTAAAGCTAGATTTCCTTTTTGACTGCACCAAATTTTATCTTTTTTACCTACCGCTAATTGACTATCTCCACCCTGAAAAAAGTGAGTTCCAAAAAGTGTTAAGTGTTTTTTGCCATAATGGATGATTGCCTGTTTAATAGGTGATACAAAAGATAAAGTTGATTTGATATCTCCAAGAGATTGTTGGTGACTTATAAATTTCACATCTTGTTTTTTATCAGATTGGTTTTTTAAGATAAACGTATAAATTGATCCTTGATCTTCAGTACATTCTTGCAAGATAGTGATCTGTAATTTCCATTCTTTGTGAAACGCAACAATAATAGAAAGATCCCTTCCTCTTTCATTTTTAGGTGACATTTCCCACTCATCACTACTTAACCATGAGCACCTTCCATGTAACCAAATCCCGAAATGTTTAAAAGAATGACTATTTTCGCCTAAAAAAGCAATCGTATTAGGATGTCTGTTTTTTGATAACATTAATTTGTTCAATGTATTCACCTGCCAATTGTTGTGCATGTGCTCCATCTTTTGATTGAGCATAAACCGTAAATGTTGCTTGGTCTTGATCCGGAACGATCAGTGTCCAACTTCCTTCTGTGTGTTTCACTTTCATCCCATCGATAAGTTCAACATTCTTTCCTTTTAAAGATTCCATTAACTTTCTCATTACCAACCCTTTTTGTTGGGTTTGGCATGTAACTTCTTGCTTATAGATAGATTGTAATGGTAATTTACTTATTACATCCGATAGAGTAGTTTGACTTTTTGATAAGTAATCAAATATAAGAGCTAAAGCAAACGGTGCGTCATATGACATCATTTGGACAGTTCCTTCTGATTCCATCATTTCTCGTGCTGACGTTTTCGTCCTTATAAGTTTCTTATCGTAAGTAGCAGCTATCTCTTCTAATGCTGTTCCACCATAAAGAGGGACAGCTAACTCCGACCTAAAGCCTTTTTCTAATTGTATATAGATAAACAGCATTAACTGTTCTTCTTCAGTAACCAGCTCGCCTTTTTCAGTCATTAAACTAATAAATTCTCCACTTTCTCCTATCATGACACCAAGATCTAACTTGTGACTTGTTACATAATTCTCCATAGTACCTATATCAATTTGTTCATTAATTCTATGGACATTACAACCAAGCTCTTCAAGTAACGTTGATAGAAATGAAACACTGCTTTTTGATTCTTCGTACATAACAATATTTAATTTACGTGAACTTATTAGATTCCTATCTACCTGCGTAAATAATTCTGATAAATATTTTGCTTCTAGTGCATGATTTCTTTCGTACTTCCCAACATATTCAAAAGCTACTCTACGAAAAGAGTGAAATGCTAGAATCTGTTCAATGTCACGTTGTTCAGAAGAACCAATTGGCAGGCCTTTTTCATTAAAAAATTCAATAACCAAATTCTTTTCATGATTTTTATCAGCTAACCTTATATAAGCTCCTCCACTAGCTTCTTCTGCTTCTATACTATATCTAAGGACTGGTAGCATAGTTTGTGGAATTTCTTCAACATGAACACCTGTTGCTTGTAAGCTTTGGATAAAAGACAGTTTCATAACCTCCGAAAATGAATGGCTATCACTAGATACATATACTTTTTCACCTTGATTACGTAAAGTTCCATACGCTGCACCAAGTTTAGCAGCATCTTCAGGTGTCATTTCAATATTAGCAATTCCATTAGCACGATGACCTTTCAACAATGAAGTAGCTGCGACTTCATTCCAGACATAAGCTTGTGGTACAATGGTTGATGCTTCAACTCTCTTATAAGGCCATACTTTTACTTCTGGTTGGACTTTTGCTTCCTCACCAATACTAGTATTATGACCGACAACGGCATCTTCAAATAACATTGCCTTTGTGCCTACCTTAACACTTTCGCACAATGTAGCACCTCTTAGCTCACTATAATCTCCAATGTAGGTTCCGTCCCACAAAACGGAACGCTTAATAGATGCTCCATTAGAAACCGTTGAATCTGATCCGATGACAGAATACTGACCTACACAAGAGCCTGATCGAATTATTGAATTGGAACCAATAGAAACAGGACCATCGAGCTTAACTCCCTCTTCAATAATTACATTTTCTCCTACCCAAATTGTCGGTTCAATTTCTGTTCCATACAAAGAAGCCTTAACCAATCCATTTAATAAATCACTATGAGCTTGGCGATATTGTTTTAGGTTTCCAATGTCAGACCAATAACCGTCTGCAGAATACCCAAACAATCCCAATTGCTCGGCTAACAATTTAGGAAATACATCCTTGCTGAAATCTACTACTGTGTCTTCTTTAATATGTGAAAAAATCTCCGGGTTCATAATATAAATACCCGTATTGACAGTGTCACTAAATACTTCACTCCAACTTGGCTTTTCTAGAAAGCGAATAATTCTATCTTGTTCGTCTGTCATAATCACACCAAATTCAAGTGGGTTATTTACTTGCTTCATAAAGATCGTCACGAGGCTATTATTCTTTTCATGAAAGTCTATCCCAGATTGAAGATTAAAATCAGTTAGAGCATCTCCACTAACAACTACGAAAGGTTCATCTAAAAACTCTTCTGCTTGTTTTACGCTACCAGCCGTTCCCAAAGGTGACGTCTCTTCAAAATATGTAAGGTTCACCCCAAATTTTGACCCATCACCAAAATAATCTCGAATCACATCAGGTAAATATTGAATTGTAACTGCAATATCTGTAATCCCATACTTCCTTAATAACTCTATACTATATTGCATAACTGGTTTTTGGATCATTGGTACCATTGGTTTTGGTACATTACAAGTAAGTGGGCGTAGCCTCGTTCCTTTTCCGCCTGCCATAATAACACCTTTCATTTAATATCCTCCCTCACTAAATTGTTAGTTCTAACTCTCCAATAAGACACTTCTCAATTTCTATTTCAGTATGTCGGGCAATCGTTTCCCAATTGAACTTCGACTTCACATCTCGCAAGCCTTGAGTAGCAAGAGCTTCTCTTGCTATTGGATGGTTATATAAGTATAAAGTTTGTGTTACTAGGCTCTGAATATCCCCAGGCAGCATCTTCAATCCATTAACTTCATGCTCGATAATCCCTGCTAACCCACCTATATCAGAGACAATCGTTGCTTTTCCAGCAGCTAGACCTTCAAGAGCAACAATCCCAAAAGGTTCATACAAGCTAGGAAATACTGCTGCATCACACTGACTAAACCAAGCATTCCTCTCCTCATCACTTATAAACCCAAGGAAGGTAACATGTGATTCCAGTTGCCTCTCTTGTACTTGCTGCTGATAACTTGAAAGCATCGGGCCTTTACCTGCGATAACAAAGCGAATCTTTTCATTTCTTTCTTTTAATACGGCTGCTGCATCAATCACAGTTTGATAGCCTTTTTCTTTAACCATTCTTCCAACTGAAAATACTGTAAACTTGTTGTTATCAGCTAACTGAATTGTGTTTTGATTCGACTGTAACAACTCAATATCAACACCATTCGGGATGACAGCAAGCTTATGTTCTGGTAGCTGAAATATTGTTGATAGTTCTTCTTTCATGTAATCACTGCATACAATCACCTGATCTGCTTCATATGTTAACTCCCATTCTTTTTGGTTAATTTCATATTGAAGCTCACTATGAATGCCATTATTTCTGCCATGTTCTGTTGCGTGAATCGTAGCTAGAAGTGGAATCTTCATTGACCTTTTTAGTCCGGTCGCTGCCACACCTACCAACCAATCATGAGCATGAATAATATCAAACTGTTGTTTCCTAGCAAGTCGTTTAATATAACGGATCATTTCGAAATTCAAACTTCCAACCCAATCAAAAAATTGTCCCGCTTCAGGTTGTAAGCCTTTGACTCGATGAACATGTACGCCTTGATTTATTTCATATTCAGGATATCCTTTAACATAAGAGGTCACGACATGAACCTCATGCCCCAACTCGACCATTGCCCTTGAAAGATCGAAGACATGACGCGACAGTCCTCCTACCATCATTGGTGGGAATTCCCAGCTAAGCATTAAAATTGAACGTTTAGGTTCTTTATCATCCTCTTCTTTTGATTGAACATAGGCATCATGAGGTGAGAAAAAGATACGTTCATCAATCTCTAGTAAAAAAGGAAAACTTTGTTCCATTCCTTCTATCCATTCCTCTTTAATCGAACCACTCAGTAACTTTTCCTTCGTAACATCAAATCGGTTAACGTGGGTGGAAAAGCGTTCTTCCGCATACTGTACAGCACTTTGACCATCAATTATAAAAGCCCAATCACTACTAACTGCGAGCATCCATTCACGGATCATTTGTTGTAAATAACGTCTCTCTAATTTTGTTGGATTTGAAAAGAGAGCAACTACTGTCGCAAGATCTGTTTCCATACGGTGATGATGACGATAAAGGTAGGCATTCTTCTCATTCACCCATACGTGTCCATAGCCCTCTCTTCCCCAAGTAGAAAAAGAGATATGAGCAGTATCAAAATCTTGATAGTGCCGATCAATATAGCTATCTGGAGTAATAAACTGAACTCTTCCTTTTCCCTTTTTTAATACTTGTCCAATCCAATCAGGCCCTTCAAACCACCAATGCCCAAATAATTCAGCATCAAAAGGGGTTACCATAAGGTAGGGAGGATAACATTGTTCTCCATGTACATTTATTTCTTGCTCAATCGAATGTAAAAAGTGGTCTGCATGGGCATTAACTTTCCCCTCTGCCCACTCACGAACATAGATATCCTTTGCTTCTCCCTCTCCAGTGATTCTTTTATGTTTAATTCCGGTATCGATTCTAATTCCTTCCTCATGAACATATGGTTTTATATAATCCCAATCACGTTCATAAGCAATATCACGGTAAAATTCTCGATAATCAACATCACCTGGATAGCCTAAAGTAGAGCTCCATACTTTACTTGATAAATCTGTATGCCTCGGAAATAATATCAAACCATGTGGTGAATATATGGGCGCTCCACTTCCCTTTGAAGGAGAGGGATCAGCAGTTGTAATTGCATGCTCATCCACAAAAGAATAAGTAATACCTTCCTCAACTAAAATACGATCGATTCCAGGCGCAAATGCACATTCAGGTAACCAAAATCCCCTAGGTCTAGTACCAAAATGCTTCTCAAAACAACGAATGGCCTCAACAATTTGAGAACGCACAGCAGCTTTTGTTTTTACAAATGGTAAAAATGCATGTGTCGCTGCACTAGTTATACATTTAATGACACCCTTATCAAAATACTTTCGAAAGCCATTAATAATATTTTTATCAAAACCAAGAAAAGTTTCCTTAATTTTCTGATATCTATTTGTATAAAATGAAACAAGCATCTCTTCTTCTTCAGAATTTACCAATCTCAATTCTTTGCTTAGTAACTCTTCCGTTTTTATTACATAATCCAAATACCTCTCTTGAATAATTGGATCTGCAAGCATTTCAAGTACTGGTGGTGAAAACGAAATGGTTAGAACATCAAATGTATCAACTTCATCTAACTCCCAAAGAAGGGGAATATACGACTCCGTTATTGCTTCAAATAACCACCGTTCCTCCAGCCTCCCTTCTTCCTTATGCCTAACATAAGGAAGATGAGCATGCAAAACTAAAGAATAATAACCTTCCTTCAAAAAAAATCACCCCTATTTTATTGATTCATAATATGAATATGTACTGAAATGCTCAAGCCACTTTGGTTCAGATAACTTCCCTTCTTTCCATTGATTGACTACATCAGCATGCAGGTTCTTCACTCCATCTTCAGAACGTGAAGTATCGATGGCATTAGAACGAACTAGCGCAAGAAAAGAACCTTGTCTAGTCTCAATTCCTATATCAGCAATATAGGTCCTATTCGGTTCTAGGTTGTGGACAAACCAATTATTTGTCATCTCAGGTAGGTCAATATCAAAATAGCGATGAGCATTATGACCATTAAAATCAAGCATTGTACAATCATAAATCCTTAATTTTTTTTTCGAATCTGACCACTTCGTTCTTATTTGATGTTCTGCAATTTGTTGAAGTGATGAACTAATTTCCCAAAAGACGTGTATAGTTTTTGGTCCCTGTGGAAGTATAGTAGCCTCATCACGTTCATAGCTCTCAGGAATAGTTGGTGTGAAGTGTTCTGTTATTAATTCATGTTTCTCTTCTTGTTGCTGAAACTTTTGATAACGGTATTGAACTTTTCCTACTGTCGTATTTAGTTCGTCTGCAATTTTCCGGAAAGAGTATCCTTTTTTTCGTAAAGAAAGAATTTGTTCAATCAATCCCTTCCACCCCTAATTAATTTTTTTGACAACCTAACTAAAATAGAATTAAATCAATAATCCTAAGATTCAGTTTATTAAATCTGTAATAATGCTTAATAAACAATTATAAATTAAAGTGATTTCTACCATATGGACATCTCCTTCTATTCTCTTAAAGAAGATATCATTCGCACTTATAATTCCAGTATATAGCAATTTCCCAATATGAATTTAACCTATTTCAAACAGTTAGTGTCTAAATTACTGACATTTAATGTCGGTTGAAAAATTCCTTATGTAGCTGTGATTAAGCTTATAGCGTTTTGCTATGTACATCATACATTTGAAATTTCCAGCTAACAAGCAGTCCATTTTGTCTCATTTTGTCAGGTCAAAGCTAGTTATGCATTCCCGTAACGAAAAAAATTATTCGTCTTTTTTCGCTATCTTTTTTTGTCAAACCAAAGCAGTCACTATTTGACGAATAAACAATAAAAAGATCGAGTTTAGAGTCAAATAGGACACCATGTCGAAAATACATTTTTTACTTTTATTTTATGCGGAGTTTTTCGTAAATTCTCTTGTTAGCTAGTATAATAATCATAGAAAAGATGGAAAGAAGGTTTCTTATGGTGGAAATAACTATTGTCATATTACTTTCTCTTGCTATGCTTCTTTTTGTACTATCTTTTTTTCAAAAAGATCGCACAAAAGAATTAGAAAAACAACTTGATCAAATGTCGATTACCCATATGCAAGAGATTTATCAATTAAAAAAGAGAATTCATCTATTAGAGGAAGAATTATTAATTAGTCCTAGTAGCAGTAAATCAACATCACAAAAATTAGTCGATGAAGTAATCGAACTATATGAAAAAGGCTTCGATACTGAACTAATTGCAATGCAAACTAAGTTATCAATAAGGGAGGTTTCCCATATACTTGAGCGTCACATGTAAACCTTGTTAAAGAATGAACAGTCATAATGTGCTAGAGCTTTCTTATAAAAAATCATTAATAATTAAATAATTTTTATTCACAGTAAGATAACTACACGAATAAAATATCATATATTATTAATCGATAGTAATTCTACAGCATATTATCTTACACTCAATTATTAAAAGGTTGTTTTCGTAAAGTTTATTGCTATTAGAAAGTTTTTACTCGTAGTGAAATGAAGGGAAGTCACTCGACTCCTGTGGGATTTAGAGGTAAGGGCGAGACCCCACAGGCGCAGCCGAGGAGGCTCGGCACCTCCCCATGGAAAGCGAGTGACTGGAGCGAAATGGAACGAACATGCGAATATACGCAAGCCTAAAAACAACAAAGTATGCGAGTCAGCCTATTAAAAAGAGGTTGCCTCAACCAAAACTTCTGACCTATAGTTAGACAATATAAACATGTGAACCATCACACACTTAATATTGTCAAACCTTCATGTCAGAGCCTTGGTGAGACAACCTCACTTTTCGTATACAATTGTAGAATTCTTACTCATCCGGTTGCTCAAGAATTGGACGATCTACTTTTACTGGTCCATTACGCACTTCTTTCAACTTAAAGTAGGCATCTAATGCTTCACTAGCAATTTCTTGAGCCATCCCTTGTCTACCACCATTTCTTTCCAATTTGACATTCGGAACGACAACGGCAAACGCAATTTCTGGATTATCATATGGTGCATAACCGACAAGCGTCTGTGTATTCCCATCAACGAGCCTGCGATTTTCTCCCTCTCCAACAGGTACTGAAACTTGCGATGTACCTGTCTTACCAGCAGGTTGATATGATTTATTAGCAAAGCGACTACTCGCAGTTCCATTTGTTATAACCCGTCTTAAACCTTGTTGCACCCTCGAAATATATTCGTCATTCATATCTACCCGATTAAGAACATTCGGTTCAAACTTTTGAACGACAGCCCCTTGACTATCCGGATCAGATACAGGTTCACGAATTTCGGTTACCAACCGAGGTTGCATGCGGTAACCATCGTTAGCAATTGTCGCAATATATTGTGCTAATTGTAAAGTTGTATACGTGTCATACTGACCAATCATTAAATCAAGTAGTTTCCCATGTATAGACGTTCCACCACTTAAACCAGTAGAGTATGATGGGAGATCGATTCCTGTTTCTACCCCTAAACCAAACTGACTAAAGTGATACCTTATTGTATCGTACGCTTCTTTGACAGAGTCTGTTGTCCAATTACAATTGTTTGGATAATTACAATTTGCCAAAAGCATCGCCATTTCAAACATATAAACGTTCGATGACACTTCAAGTGCCCGAACATCATTTACCCAGCCATAATTTCTCACTGATTTTTTATCAGGTGTATCCGGCAAGCGAATAGGTCGATCATTAAAACTTTTTCCAGGATGAGCAACTCCTGTTTCAAAGCCCGTTAAGACCGAAGCTCCCTTCACGGAAGATCCCATTTCAAATGCCTTTGTTACATTACCAATATGATCTGCATAAGTAGTCCGATCTTGTCCTGCTGGGTCATTGAAACCAGCCATCGCCAAAATGTCACCAGTTCGTGGGTCCATAAATACAGCATAAGCAGATCGATCTAAGATAAATGAGTTACTAGCCTTTTTCATCTCACTATTAATAATATCTTCAACACTCTGCTGGAATTCCATATCTACACTAAGCACAAGGTCATTCCCACGCTGCCCTTCACGCTCATTTACTGATCTTTGAACAGTATTTCCACTAGAATGTGTGATACTTTCAACAACAGCCTTTTGTCCACGTAAGACATCTTCATATTGATGTTCTAGAAAACTTGTACCAACAAAATCAGAACGATCGTATCCTCTTGATAAATAATAATCAACCTTTTCTTTTGGGATAGATCCTGTTGAACCGAAGACACTGCGCAGCGTCTCTCCATATACGTAATTACGTCGAGAATCTCGCAAGATATCAACACCAGGAAGTCGATCTAAATTTTCACTTAATCGGTGAGCTTCTTCTTCAGTAATTCCTCTTTTAATTCGCTGTGGAGAATTAGCATACCCACGACTCATTTCACGGTATATGGCGAGCACACGTAACTCCCCATCCGTTAACGAATCTATCGCTTCATCAGATACACGTTCAACTTCTAACCGGTACTCTTCAGTTGTACTGTCTATTTCCCTTCGTTCTTCCTGACTTACCAATTCGTAACGTTCTTCTTGGCTCATTTGCATTAAAATATAATCTCGTTTATCACGCTCAGTAATTCGGTCTATTTCTACTTCAATCATTTCTGCTAAGTCTCTCGCAATACTAAGCATAGTCTCCGGATTAGTTGACCGAGAAGGGTTAGTATATGTAACAGATAACTCAAGCTGATTATCTACAACTACATTTCCATAGCGATCATACATAACCCCTCTAGGTGCATCAATTCGAGCTGTAGTATTACTTGTTCGTTCTAATTCTTCAACAAATTCTTGTCCTTCAACAATCTGCACAACTCCGAGCCGAAGAATAAGAGCTGAAAACAAAACGAAAACAGCAAAGAAAAGAATATTCAACCGAGCTGGTACATGATGTTTCTTTTTACGCTTGGACGTTTTCCCCACTAGAATATTCCTCCTTGAAATTTCTATAATCAATAGAATAGACACCTTCAATTAAGGTGCCTAGAGTAAGATTCAATATTGATAACCCGCGTATGCCGTTGCTTCAGTTGTTTCATGAACCTACTCTCGTAGGTGGGTGTTCGCAGAAGCTCGTTCAACGTCCAGAAATACTGGCATGTTGGCTGAGTTTCAATGTAGAACTCCCTTAAAAAATTCAAGGTTCGAAACAAGGAGAAGCTGACTAACACGGCAGGCAACGTTTCTGTTGATTTCATTATAGCATACACCTTTTTATTGTCAAAAGGAAACCAAATCCAAAAAACAAAAAGAAATTTCTAAAAAGCAAAAGACATAACAACTCGCCTATTTTTTAAAAGCAATTAAAGAATAGGCTGTAAATTGGCCTCTCTAGACACTTGTCCCACTTCCACCAGAAGGATCACCATCTCCTCCTTTTTGCCTAGCAAAGCTATAACTTTCTCCTCCTTTATTTTCTTTAAAATGTACGTTTCTAACAAAGAAATAAATAAGCGCATGTCCTGCCCCTAAAATAAGCAAAAGGACCGGAATTCCTTGTTCTTCCGAAAAGAGCGTAACTGTTGCTAAAAATGCCAAAACAGAAACGATTCTACCCGAATTAACAAAAAGCTCCCTTACAACTATATATTCCACTCTCATCTCAGCTGCCTTCCAACCTTTTCCAATAATATCAAAAGTTAAAGACACATATGGTACAAGCAACATAGGGTATGCGATTGAAACTACAACACCATACGTAATTAATTTTGCAAAACTCAACTCACCTAATACAATGATGAAAATCGCTCCGTATAGAATTAACCCTCCAATTAAAATTAACCTTTTTCTAAAAGTTGGTTTAATTATTCTTGTAATGATAAAATAAGCAACAAACTGTGTTGCTGAAGCAACGAGCCCATACGTACCAATGGCCAATTCACTTCCTGTTGCAATGTAGACCCATACAGTAATCACAAATACAAATGTACCTTCTCTCAAACCTTGGAAAAAATGAGCTCGTAAAATTCGCCTCCAGTTCGGATTGTTTTTTCGCTCTTTAAGTATCCTCTTAAAATAAAAATGCCCTTCTGCTGATCGCCTCTTTAACAAAAAGCTCGTTAAAACCGCTGCTAAAAATAATGAAAGAGAAATGGTAAAAATCACCGTATAACCTGTGAATTGCTCCATTCTTGTAATGATAACCCCAGAAAGAATAGGCCCTATCATTCCTGCAAAAGAAGTTAATAACCCTAAAAAACCATTAAAGAAGTCTCTTGTTTCCGGTTCAGTAATTTCAAATGTTAGAACATTGAAGGCAAGCCAATAAAACCCAAACCCTGTACCTATTAATGCACCCAACAGTAATAAATATTGATTAGCATTATCCCCTAAAAACAAAACCGTTGAGAAAAAAATGGCGAGTGCTATTACACCTGCTCGCAAGACAATAACTCGATCAATTTTTTTTGCAACTTTACCGGCTAAAATGAAAGCAAAAGGCTGCATAAGTACTGAACCTAAATTGTATAAAGCAATATCGACAAATTCACCTGATTGTTTCCACAAATACACATTAACAAAAGTATTAGACAAAGCGATACTCAAAGCATATAACCCACCAATTATGAGCAAAAGCTTTAAGTCCCTTGTCACTTCTATGTCACCAATCATTTTTTTCATCAATACTTTATTCACCGACTCCACCACCCTCACAAATAGTGTGTCACCTGAAAATGCGGTTATACACAAAACAATTAAGGTTACTTGCAGTGTGGCGTTGACGATTTCAGCCATTTTTTCTCGATCGACACAAAAAGACTCTAAGGTATGAAAGGTTCTTAGGAACCCTCATCACACTTAGAGTCTTGATAAACAAGCTACTTATTTAGCTTCGTTAAAACGTTTAGCAACTTCATCCCAATTTACTACATTCCAGAATGCATTGATGTAGTCAGGACGACGATTTTGGTAATTTAAATAATAAGCATGCTCCCAAACATCTAGGCCTAGGATTGGCGTTTTGCCTTCCATAAGCGGTGTATCTTGGTTTGGAGTACTTGTAACAGCAAGTTTACCTCCATCAACAACTAACCATGCCCAACCAGAACCGAAACGGTTAGCAGCAGCATTAGCAAACTCTTCTTTAAATGCGTCTAAGCTTCCGAATGTAGAAGTAATTGCATCTGCAAGTTCTCCAGTTGGAGCTCCTCCACCATTTGGACTTAGGATTTGCCAAAATAAACTGTGGTTTGCATGACCTCCACCATTGTTACGAACTGCTCCACGAATGTTTTCAGGAACTGCATCCAAGTTAGAAACTAAATCTTCAATGCTTTTACTTGCAAGCTCATCATGCCCTTCAAGTGCTGCATTTAACTTAGTAATGTAAGTGTTGTGATGCTTACCATGGTGAATGTTCATAGTAGCCTCATCGATATGTGGTTCTAATGCGTTTGCTGCATAAGGTAATTGTGGTAATTCGTAAGCCATTATAAATTCCTCCTCAGATTTAATATGTAATCCAAAAATGTTAACTTAATCAACATTTTTGTTTCATAAGTCTTCCAATTATTACATTACCAAATATTGAACATTCTTGCAACGATAATGCTCATATCAATTGGTAACTTAGACAAGAATACTATACCCTTAAGTGAAAGAAATAAACGTTAAATCGTCATAACCACTAAGCCAACAAAATAAAGATGTACAAACCTAACTTTACGGAGGATAATTATGAGTTGGCCGGAAGCAATTTTGATAGGATTAATTCAAGGTATTTCAGAGTATTTACCCATCTCTAGTACTGCGCTAATATTAATTGTTCAGCGCCTTCTCAATATCCAAATTGGAGAGGATTTTAAATTAGCATTTGAGACTTTTTTACATATCGCTTCCATTTTGGCAGCTATTGTGTACTTTCGTTATGACTTAAAAAAAATCCTGCATGATTTTGCTATCTATATAAAAACTAGAAATCGAGTGACTCAAACCAATTATCAATTTGTATGGTTAATTATCATATCAACATTCATTACTTTAGTCGTTGGTAAAATTTTAGAATTTACTCTAGGTGATAGCATGACAAAACCTCCGACAATTGGCGTTTCCCTTATTATAACCGGTTTATCCCTTATCCTAATTGAACATGGAATTACAATTGGTAACCGATCGGTTTCACACTTACGAATAACTGATGGAATTGTTATTGGCTTTGGCCAAGCATTATCACTAATCCCTGGTATATCAAGAACAGGCAGCACTTTATTTACAGCATTTTGTTTAGGTTTAAATAAAGAAACAGCATTACGTTATTCGTTCATACTCTCCATACCAGTCATTCTCGGAATGACCATATTAAAAATGCCTCAGTTGTTGCAAAGTACATATGAAGCACATCTTTCCTCAATTAGCATTGCATTTATAGCCTCATTCATTTTTACTCTTATTGGAATTAAGTGTATAATTTCATTATTAAAGAACACAAAACTAACACACTTTGCACTGTATTGTATTGGACTTGGAATCATCACTTGGAAGTTTTTATAACTTAAATGGAAATAGAGCATAAAAAAAGATCTGCCAACGGCAGATCTTTTACTATAAGATGAGAAACGGAGGAAGAGGGATTCGAACCCCCGCGCGGTTTAACCCGCCTGTCGGTTTTCAAGACCGATCCCTTCAGCCGGACTTGGGTATTCCTCCAAATGTATGGTGGACCCTGTAGGACTCGAACCTACGACCAATCGGTTATGAGCCGAGTGCTCTGACCAACTGAGCTAAGGGTCCAAAATGGGGCGACTGATGGGAATCGAACCCACGAATGTCGGAACCACAATCCGATGCGTTAACCACTTCGCCACAATCGCCAAAAGTAGATTAAACTATAAAAAAAGGAAATAGCGGCGGAGGGAATCGAACCCACGACCTCACGGGTATGAACCGTACGCTCTAGCCAGCTGAGCTACACCGCCATAATTTTGGCTCCACAGGTAGGACTCGAACCTACGACCGATCGGTTAACAGCCGATTGCTCTACCACTGAGCTACTGTGGAATATATTCCAAGAGACAAGAACTATAATAACATAGTCTTTTATCTCGGTCAACATTTTTTTGTGGTTTTTTTCAACAGAGGTTCCTGCCATCCTGATATAACTTACCATAAATATAGTTATTAGACAAGCATTTTTTAAGTAGGTTGTCCCAGTGCCTTTATTCTCCCTTTGACAATACCACATTTAGGGGAAATATGACCTGAGACAACCTCATTCCTTTTATCTATCTTCACCAATTACTGCTTCAGCAATGTTTACCGCATGGTCCCCTATACGTTCTAAGTTACTTACGATATCAACAAACACTATACCTGCTGAACCTGAACATTTTCCTTCATTCACTCTCTCAATATGTTTCTTTCTAAGCTTACGTTCCATTTTATCAATCATTTCTTCTTTTGCTAATACAGAACGAGCCATTTCACCATCAACTAAGTCTAGAGCCTGTATTGCTTCGTTTAAAGTAGAAAGCGTTAATTCAGACATTTCTTGAAGGTCTTCAATAGCTTTATTTGAGATATGAACTTTATTTGCCTTTTGATAATCTTTTAGTTCGACTATATTCTCAATATGATCCCCGATACGTTCAATATCTCGAACAGTATCCATTAACATCGAATGCATCTTTGAATCATGGGCCGATAAAGAACGAGAAGAAATTTGAATTAAATAGTCCGTAATTTTACGATCTAAATTATTAATCGCATCTTCAAACTGAACCGACATCTCCGCATGGCGTTTTTGCCCATTTTCTAAATATTGACTGACTTCATAGAGTCCTCGCTCAGAAAACTCAGCCATACGTATAACTTCCTGTTTTGCTTGCCCTAAAGCAATGGCAGGAGAACTTCCGATAAATCGAGGGTCTAGATGTTTCGCTTTATACTCAATGCTATATTCATCACCTGGAACCAACTTCGTAACAATAATAGCTAATACAGCAACAAATGGCAGTTGGATCAGAGTATTAGATACATTAAATATTCCATGTGCAAACGCAATTGTCATTGGTCGATTCAGACCGATTTCAATTGCCAAATAACTAATAAGATTAAAGAAAAACGGATAAATTATCAAAACAATAATGGTTCCAACTAAGTTAAAAATAACATGCGTTAATGCAGCTCGTTTAGCCGCTACAGATGCTCCGATAGCTGCTAAGATGGCTGTAATCGTCGTACCAATATTGTCTCCAAATAAAACTGGTAAAGCCGCATCTAAGCCCATTGCTCCTTGTTCATATAACTGTTGCAATAATCCAATGGACGCACTTGAACTTTGAACTGCCACTGTGAAAATTGTTCCAATTAAAACCCCAAGAAGTGGACTTTGACTCATACTTACAGTAAGTTCAGCAAATGCTTCAAGATCTCTAAGTGGTTTAAGTCCTTCACCCATTAGATCAAGTCCATAAAATAGTGCTCCGAAACCAAACACAACTTGTCCATAATTGTTTACTTTTTTCGCTTTTATAAAGAAAATTAAAGCTGCACCTACCGCTAAAATCGGTAAAGCATATTCAGAAATGTTAATTCCAATAATAAAAGCAGTAACAGTTGTACCGATGTTTGCCCCCATAATAACACCAATTGCCTGTTTTAATGTCATAAAACCAGCATTAACGAGACCAATTGTTAGGACCGTCGTACCTGTACTCGTTTGTAAGAGAACAGTAACAAAAAGACCAGCAAATACCCCCATAACAGGGTTGGTCGTAAACTTGTCAAGAACATCACGAAGACCCTCTCCAGCAACTTTTTGAAGGCCATCCCCCATAAACTTTATACCAAACAGGAAAATCCCTAGCCCTCCAAAAAACATGAACAAGAGCGTTTGTAAATCCACAAATCCTCATCCCTTCATTTCCTAAGTCATTCATCCAAATTTTCGACAAACATCAACATGCACACCTTGTCTATTATTAAGCATATATTATTAGTTTGTAAACATAAAAATTAAAAAGTTTATTGGTATTTGATAAATATGAAAATTTAAAGGATATGTGTCTTTGTATGGAAATTTCAAATTATATTAGTTAAAATAACGAAAGAGTGGAAGAGGTGGTACTACTGAGTTACTGGGAATGGTTTTTTAAAAGCTTTTATAATAGAAAAGTTTTGGCATACAGTCGATTTCGACCGATTACAACTACCATTGGCTACGTACTATTTATCATGTTGCTAGCAAGTATTCCATACTTCATTTCATTAAATGCAACTGCAGTGTCTAGTATTAAACAACTCGACAACATTTTACAAAATGATTTGCCCGATTTTCACTTAGAGGAAGGGACGTTATATTGGGATTACGAGGATCTTTATTATACAGATGAGTTTAGTGAAGGTTTCTTCTTGATTGATCCTTCAAATGCTATTCCACAAGAAGAATTGAAACAATTAAATAACGGCATCGCTTTGAAACAGCATGACTTTCTTTTTGTTTCGGATGGCCAGGTTCAATCGATCTCATATTCTCTCCTCGGGTTACAGGCACTATCAAAAGATGATTTATCAGACCGAGTAAAACAACTACAAGGATTTCTTCCGATCATGTTAGTTATTATTACAAGCCTACTTTATGTAGGAATAACCGGGTTAGCCTTTCTTGGAATTTCTCTAATTGCCTATATTTCTCTGTTATTCAAAGGGAGACGTAATTTAGATTACCGTCAAGTCTGGCTTATTACCGCACACGCTATTACCCTTCCTGTAATAGTGTTATATTGGATTGATGTCTTACTTTATCCAATCCATTTAACTGCATTTATAGCTGCAACCTTTCTAATCGTTATAGTTTCGATTAAGTCTATACCCCTTCCAAAAAAGTAAAAAGCATAGAGGGCATAGAAAAAGGGAAGTTCACCCTTTTTTCATTTACTTGCAATGGCTTCTCTCTTTGCTCGCTTACTATGAGAACCCCACTCATAGTAAGCTTTAAACACATGCAAAGGATTCGCTCATTGCATAGAGGGCATATAAAAAGGGAAGTTCACCCTTTTTATATGCCCTCTTTTTCAATCGTCTTTGTTTAGTGGTTTGATAAGTATTCGGGTTCCGTCTACTGAAGTAACTATGATATCCATATTTGGCTCTATCCAAGGTCCTCCACTTGTTGCGCTATATTGCTCTCCTTCTATTTCGATCGTCCCCGTAGGTCTAAAGGAACTTATTGTTCTTCCACGCTTGCCAACTAGCTCATGATATTGTTCATTAATTGAATTATATCCTAAGTCGCCAGTTAACTTATCTTTCAGAGTCATCTTTGCCCATAAGTTCCTTGATGGAAACACTTTCAAAAATAACGCTGAGCTAAAACCTCCAAGTAAAAATCCCATAGATACTAAAGCACCATAAATGAAAGTTGGAGCAGGAACTGCAAGACCAATAATCATTAGGACAACTCCTAGTAAAGCAACAGTCCCATCAGTTATAACTTTTCCATCAATAACAATTAAGGCTAAACCAACTATATATAAAAGAACAACCCACAATCCAACATCTCCTGTAATATGGTAGGAGAAATACGTAGCCATAATTGCAATTCCTAAAATAGCAAATAAACCTTTCACTCGTACGAGCAATTCTCCAATTAAAAATAATGTCCCTAAAAATACAACAACAAAACCAATACTAGGTGAATCCAACCATTCCATTTTGTTTCCTCCTTTCTTTTCTTGTACGAATAACAGCGTAGCTTCGTTTCACTTTTCCATAACTCAAGACAAAAAGAGAGAGGCTCCCCTCTCTCATTATGAACTAAATAATCCACGAAGGGAATCAATTAAACGAGAAATCAGATCAAGAAACTGTCTGATAAATCCCTGTGTTTCTTCTCTGTTTAAAAAATCCCCTAAATTATCACGTACTCTTGAAATTTGATCTTGTACTTGATTCCAATCAATATTAATGTCCTTCATTCGCATAAATAAAGAAACCAGTCCGTTTAACTCTTCATCAGTAAGAGTAACTCCTAATTCAGCAGCTATTCGTTCAATCAAATCACGAAGATCTGCTTCCGTTTCAACAGGGTTAGCTGCAATTTCTTCTTTTACCCGATTCATTAGTTCTGTAGCCTTTTCCATTCCAATAGAATCACTTAACTCACCTGTACGAACCAACTCTTCATTAGCAATTTGCTTTTGTTCTTCTGGAATTACTATATCTGCTGCAACTTCATACGCTTTAATTAACCCTGTTAAAGCTGCTGTTCCCGAAACAGTTATCGGTGCCGTTACATAGATATCTGCATCTTCTACCCCTGCAGTAATCAATGCATTCGCATACATTTCATCCGATACCCAGTTGATTTTGTTTGTTTCTACAGTTAATCCAGCACCTTCATTACCAATCGTAATCTTTGAAGAAGAAAGAGCATTTGTTCCAATTCGTGCAGCACTGATGTAATTTCCTAGATACTGATGCTCTTCTTCATTGGTAACATAAATAATTGTATCCTCTTCAGCTGCTCCCATCTCTGTTAATAGTTCCTGCTTTTGTGACTCTGATAGATCTTCACCAAGAGTGATAATAACATCACCAGGTATGGCATCAGCAAAAACAAACATTGGTAACATAAGCACACATGCAAGTGTTAAAGCTATCATCTTTTTCCAAGCAAACCTCATTTTATCTTCTCCTTTATAACAATGAAAAATTAATTACCATCTAGCAGCTAACGAGTGCTCTAATAAATAAGAAACACTTTTTCCCCAACAATATAAAGGTACTTTAGTCTCATTTTATATTCAAATACGTGAAAAATCGGTGACAGAGCATTCTTTACCAACCGGAAAACAACGCCAACTCAAGAGTATGATAACACCATTTATTGAGATGAAGAAAAATGAGGTGAACACCATTTGTTCGATATTATTTATCCATATCCCAAAACAAAGAGGCCCAAATGCCACTCCTAGAAAACGAAGCATGGAATATAAAGAGAATACAGTACCCCTTTCTTTACTCGATACAATAGAAGCAAGTGCTGCATTACCAGCTGGGAGCAACATTCCAAATCCAACTGAATAAATCGAAAGTGTAGTAACTAACCAACTCAATGTATTTTGACCTAGCATCATGATGGTCCCTAAAATCATTAAAAAAATGCCATAAATAAAAGCACGCTTATAATTATTTTTATTCCCTTTTAACACACGCGCTGTGGTATAGGATAAAATGGTTAACAAAAACAAAGGGACAGCAAGTAACAGTCCCTTCCAAAAAGGAGATAACCCTTGCATTCCTTCGAGAAAATAAGAAAAGAAAAATAAATATCCAAACAATAAAAACATTCCTATAAAACCAGATACAAAAATTGGTATTAGCCAGCGCCAATGATATTTAAAAAGATTCTTTAACCTTACTACCTGATTACCACTTTTTTCAACCTCGTTTTTTTGGGGATTCTTCTTTATGTGCACAAATAGTAAAATTCCCATAAATGCAAATAAACATATTGCTAAGAAGACAACAAAGCTTATATACCAAGTTAATGCCAACACAAAACCCCCGATAATTGGGCTAACTACTTTTCCAGCTCCGTTAAAGACTTCGATCGTTCCAAGTGCACGGTTCCTTTGCTCACCTTTATAAATATCAGATATAAAGGCCATCGCTAATGGGGTAACAGCTCCTGCACCTATCCCTTGTATTATCCTACCAATCATCATAAGTTCAAAAGCTCCATTTGCCAACCCGCGCATCGCAGCTAAAGCCGAAACAATACAACCAATCATAATAAGTGGAAGTGCAACAAGAGCAACTTTTTTTCTACCATACCGATCCGACAAAACCCCTCCAATTGGAACAAGTATTGCAGCTGGGATTGAGAAGCTAGTTAATAACCATCCACCTTCAACTGTCGTTAATCCCATATCATGTTGCATTACAGGTAATAATGGGATAAACATTGAGTTTCCAATTACCATAATGAAAGGTAATAGCCCAATAAAAAAAATCATGTATGTAGGACGAACGTCTTTCATGTTATTCACTCCTAAAAAATATATTCCTTTAGAAATTATTTGTTTCTGTCATAATCATCCATTTATTACATATACTCAAAAATGATAAAGATGATCGATGAAGGAGGACAAGCTAATGAAACGAGTCGGAACGTTTTTCATTATTCTTGTTGTATTATATAGTGTTTATTATGATCTTACGATTGGCACTTTACCCAATGGACTTTCTAACACCTCCGAAACCATTACAACTTTAGAAAACCAAGCTGAGGCAGGTGCAAAAGGCCAAGACGAGCTTAGTAAGGAAGAGTTTGAACCTTTTCAAGAGGTGATAGTGGAGCCTGGACAGACTGTATTATCAATCGTAGAACATCTGCATGAAGGACCAATCGGACCATCGATTCAGGAAATCGTTCATGATTTTGAGACGCTAAATCATGGCCTGCGACCTGAGGAAATGCAAATCGGCGAAACATATTTATTTCCTATTTACCATTGACATTTTTCCAAATATCGAACATTAACTTCTTACATCTTTACATTATCCTTGCCAAACAATAAAAGACATTGATAAAATGAAGGCGATTCTCTTTTTGAGACTAGGTAAAGAGCATACTCTTTTCAAATAAAGGAGCGATAGGTCAATGACCGAAATAACACATCGTACAAAAACACGCCCTGTAAAAGTTGGCAATTTAACTATCGGAGGCAATAACGAAGTAGTAGTCCAAAGTATGACAACAACAAAAACACATGACGTCGAAGCAACTGTTGCTGAGATTAAGCGACTTGAAGAAGCTGGTTGTCAAGTTGTTCGTGTTGCTTGTCCAGACATGCGTGCAGCAGAAGCCATTGCTGAGATTAAAGCACAAATTAACATTCCATTAGTTGTCGACATTCATTTTGATTACAAGTTAGCCCTTAAAGCCATTGAAGGTGGAGCAGATAAAATAAGAATCAACCCGGGTAATATCGGGAAACGCCATAAAGTAGAGGCAGTTGTGCAAGCTGCAAAAGAAAAAGGTATTCCTATCCGTATTGGAGTAAATGCCGGATCGCTTGAAAAACGAATTCTGGATAAATATGGGTATCCAACTGCTGATGGTATGGTAGAAAGCGCTCTGCATCACATTAAAATCCTTGAAGAACTTGATTTTCATGACATTATTGTTTCAATGAAAGCATCGGATGTAAACTTAGCAATTGAGGCCTATGAAAAGGCAGCAAAAGCATTTGACTACCCTCTGCACCTCGGTATTACTGAGTCGGGAACATTATTTGCAGGGACGATCAAAAGTGCTGCGGGTCTTGGTACTATTCTAAACATGGGAATTGGAAATACTGTAAGAATTTCGTTAAGTGCAGACCCAGTTGAAGAAATTAAAGTTGCTCGAGAATTATTAAAATCGTTTGGTCTTGCTTCAAATGCATCAACACTTATCTCTTGCCCAACATGTGGACGGATCGAAATTGACCTGATCAGCATAGCAAATGAAATTGAAGATTACATCTCAACAATAAAAGCTCCACTTAAAGTCGCTGTTTTAGGATGTGCCGTAAATGGACCTGGTGAAGCACGTGAAGCAGATATTGGAATTGCAGGGGCTCGTGGAGAAGGCTTATTGTTCATGAAAGGTGAAATTGTTAGAAAAGTACCTGAAGAAACAATGGTTGAAGAACTGAAAAAGGAAATCGATAAGTTAGCTGAAGAACATTTTCAAAAGCAACGTGAATTAGAAAAAGCATAAGCCATTTGGCTTATGCTTTTCCCTTATAAGTTCCCCGTACTCACCATTTTCTTAGTTAGAAAAATGGGGAGAAAAAGACAGTCATAAGAATTGAAACGGCACCAATACCAATCGCCCAGTTACCGAGCGCTGTGGAGCCATTACGACGTGAAACAAACCCGATTACAATGCCAGCTGCACCTAGCAATACCGGCAAGAAGAATAAAGATAAAATGGAAAGAACAATCGCAAACGTTCCAACGCCACGTCCTGCTGTGGCATCATCCATGTTCGCCGCTTCTGTTTCGTCACGTTCCGCCATTCCATTCATCGCAGCATATTCGGCTGCTGTTTCTTCTTCATAATTCGTAACGAACGCTTCATCTCTTTCTTCATCTTTTAACTCAAGGTCACGGGAATCCGCTCGCCCATTTTCATACTCTCCTCCTTCAACATGGTTATTAACCAATGTTAAAGAACGATCGTCCTCATCAACTAACCTTATCGGTTCATCTTTAGGGTGTTCTCGATCTGCCATACGATTAATCCCTCACTTTCTTTTTTTCGGGGAACAGTCATAGTATGACGCAGATGTGAAGAAATATCGGTGTTAATCTTTTCTTGCAAAGGAAAGGATACTAGACCCAGTTTGAATTTTCGTGTAAGGTTAAATACAAGAAACAATAGGGGTGACCAAAATGAATACAAAAAAACGAATGGGACTAGATATAGATGGAACGGTTACCGATCCAAATACATTTATCCCTCATTTAAATCAACATTTCAAAAAAGCGTTAACATTAGATGATTTAACCGAATATGATTTAACATCTGTTTTAAATATTACTGAAGAACAATTTTGGAAGTGGATGGAAAAGTATGAGGGAACTATCTATGAACAAGCACAATTAGCAGAACATGCTGATAAAACACTACATGAATGGACAAAACAACATGATCTTATTTATATAACTGCCAGAAGGAACCATTTAGAAAAAATTACTGAAAACTGGTTTAGACAAAAGTCTGTTCCGTATGATCACATTGAATTAGTTGGTAAGCATGACAAACTAGATGCAGTACGCGAACACCAATTAGACATCTTCTTTGAAGACAAACATGATAATGCTGTAGCTATCGCAGAAGAGTTTAAAATCCCTGTTATTTTAATGGACACGCCATATAATCGACTTCCATCACCTTCTAATGTTATCAGAGCTAATAACTGGATAGAAGCGAAAGATTGGGTAGATAATTGGATAAAAGAAACGACTTAAAAAGGGACTGGTAACACCAGCCCCTTTTCTTTGCTTATAATTCTCTTTTTCAGAGTATAATTTTCGTCACTCTTTTGGACGGAAGGTATGGCAACATGTTTCCTTAATGTTATGAGCAGAATCCTTATGCTCAGCTTGGCCGTAGGGCTCTTCTCCAGCTTCCATAGAATAGTCTTTGTTAGCATGAGTGTCAATCTCAACTAGAATCGAATCTGCTTGACATTTATTCCCTTCGCCCCAAAATGAACAATTCGCTACATTACATTTAACAACTGGCTTAGCCATAATTTATCCCCTCCTACTCTTAGGATAGGGGGAATATAAAAAATAATGTGTTTCAATATATACCACTTTTATATGCTACTGATCTTTATTTAAATCTTCATGTAAATACTCAGGCGAAGTGGTATTAGACATAAGTTTGCTTAACCATTCTACAAAGCTCAATTCATTTTCAGTTAAATTACGATGTAAGCGCTCTTCAAAGGTTTTGGACAACGTTTTGGCACTTATCTTTTCCAAATTAAACACCTGCCTCTCCTCCTCAGATTACCATAGTACGAAAGCTTACAAAGTACATTTTCCAAAAATTAACTTTTTCTTTAAAAACTTAACAATATAAAACGAGAAAATCCATACTCCCTCCAATTGAAGAAAGTATGGTACAGTCAAATTTATTACTTATTGTATTATAGTTGACATTCTTGACACTTACCATATATTTCAAATTTATGTCCAGTTACTTCAAAATCCGGAAATTGCTGGTGGATGGAGTCCATTGGGCAATTCTCAATATGTTTTGTTTTGCCACAATCTAAACAAATTAAATGGTGATGATGATTGGTAGTGGAACAACTAAAACGAAAACGCTTTTCGCCTTCTAATTCTGTTTCCTCTAATATGTTCAATTCAGCAAATAAAGAAAGGTTACGGTAAATTGTATCAAAGCTCATACCTGGGTATTGATCTTGTAAGCGCTCAAGTACATCTTTAGCAGATAAATAACGCTTTTCTTGTGAAAAAAATTGTAACATTTCTTCTCGTTTTCCAGTGTGCTTAAATCCATTCTCTTTTAAGAGCTCCATCGCTTCTTCTACAGTCATGTTAAGCCCTCCAATTCATTTAAATCCTAAATCTATTTAATAAAAGCGTAATAATTAAAAGAAAAATGCTTATTAATACAATCATACCACCAGTAGCAATATTGAATTGATATGAAAAGTATAACCCTAATAAGACGGATATTTGAGCAAATAATATTCCTAATCCAATCAGTTGTCTGAAACTTTTAGCAATTTGTATACTTGTAGCTACTGGAATAACAATAAGTGCACCTACTAGTAATATCCCGACAACCTTCATCGACATAGAAATGACCAATGCAATTAATAAACTAAAAATGAAATTAACGATTTTAACCGATACACCTGAAACTTGAGCAAACTCATTATCAAAAGAAATTAAGACAAACTCCTTATAAAAAAAGAATATAATAAGTAAAACTATTAGTGCTGTTATTAGTATAAATTGTACATCACTCACTGTTACACTTACAATGCTCCCAAACATATAGGAATACCATTCATTATATCCTGTACGTGCTAAACTTATAAATATCGCACTTAAACCAATCCCACTTGATAGTATGATTGGCACGGCTAACTCTTGAAAATGCCTATACATACTCCTCAATCGCTCTGTTATAAGAGCACCCATCAAAGCAAACACAACTCCCATGTACATGGGATTAATTTGTAAAAAAGGTCCTAATGTTCCTAGGAAAACACCTGCCGAGATACCTGTTAGTGTAATATGTGAAATAGACTCGGTAATAACAGAGACCCTTCTAATTAGCAAAAAGGCCCCTACTATCGGTGCAATGAAACCAATGGTAACACCAGCTAAGATCCCTCTCTCTATAAATGTAAGGTTTGTGAATAAATCCATTCTTTATAAGCCCCATCCTTCTTTAATAGCTCGATTTTCTCATTTTAAATGAAATGATTTTCTTTAAAAAGGCTTCACCAGTAACAACAACGAGTAATATAAAAACAGAAATCATTACAATCATTCCACCAGGAGCCAAATCGAAATAAAAAGCCGAAATCAACCCTGCAATGACAGCTATTTCACCAAAAATTATCGAATAAAAAAACATTTGCTTAAAACCTTTAGCAAGCCTCATTGCAGCAGCAACCGGTAATGTCATCAAGGCTGAAACGAGAAGTATGCCCACAATTCTCATCGATGCCGCTATTACAAGGCCTACCATAATAATAAAAATAAAATTCACTAACTTACGGTTAATACCCGAAACACTAGCTTGCTCTTCATCAAATGACAGAAAAAATAATTCCTTATAAAATAGTATTAATACAATGACCACAATACAGGTAATAATGAGAATAGTTGTTAAATCGGAGCGACTAACAGCAATAACACTTCCAAATAAATAGTTAAACAAATCATTATTAAATCCATCTGCAAGTGAAATGAAAACGACCCCAAGACCAATCCCACCAGATAAAATAATTGGAATTGCTACTTCTTTATAATATTTATAAGCATCTCTCAGTTGTTCAATTAATAATGACCCTGCAATAGAAAAAAACAACCCCATATATAATGGATTAATCCCTGCAAAAAACGTAAAATATTTTGCTAGGAGTAAATTCGCTGCAATTCCTGTTAGTGTAATATGAGAAAGTGCATCAGCAATTAAAGCGAGTCGACGAACCACTAAGAAAACCCCTAGTAAAGGAGCAAGAAGTCCGATTAATAGTCCAGAATAAAACGCGTTTTGTAAAAATTCATAACGAAAAAAAGCTTCTAACATCCGTTAATGTCCTCCGTGATCATGATTATGGGTTAGAAGATGCACATCATGGCCGTAAAATGACGATAAATCCTGATTCGCCTCGAAGTCTGCTGTATTTCCATGGAAATGAAGTTCCTTATTTAGACAGGCTACGTCAGTTACATGATCGGTCATTGCTCCAATATCATGGGTAACTAAGACAAGGGTAATTCCATTTTCTTTGTTAAGTTTATCAAGCATATCATAAAATTGCTTTACACTTACCACATCTACACCGACCGTTGGTTCATCTAAAATTAATAATTCTGGTTCACTAACAAGGGCTCGTGCGATAAAAACACGCTGTTGTTGTCCACCTGATAATTCACCAATATTTTTATTAGTGAATTTTGACATCCCTACCTGGTCTATTGCATCACGAACTAATTTTTTATGTTTTCGAGTTAAAAACCGTAGTAATCCTACTTTTCCATATAAGCCCATCGACACAACCTCAAAAACCGTTGCTGGAAAACCCGAGTTAAAACTATTTGCTTTTTGAGAAACGAATCCAACCTTTTCCCAATGCTTAAACTTTGAGACACGATCGCCGAATAATTTGATTTCACCCGTTTGGGGTGGCAACAATCCGAGGATTAGTTTTATTAATGTTGATTTTCCTGATCCATTTGGTCCAACTAGCCCAAGGAAAGAACCTTTTTTTATACGGAGTGATACATCTTCTAATACTTTTTGATTACTATATTGAAATGAGACATTTTCTATATCAACAGCTATATCTTGCTCAGTCAATCTCATTGCATCGTTCTCCTCCTTTTTAAAAACTAACTCTTTTATAAGAACTATTACGATTTGTTGTATTTTCTTTACCTATTATAAAGGTTATTTTCATTATGTCTACCTTTTGGGACTGGTAAAAAACTTTGATATAATCTTAATTAACCTAGTACATGTTGAGGTGAAATAATGTTAGAAAAAAAAGTTGCCATTATAGATATCGGTTCTAACTCTATACGTTTAGTAATAAATAAAATTGATAAAAATGGTTGTTTCAACGAAATACATAACTATAAATCTGTAGCACGCCTTAGTACTCATATCAACAACGAGGGGAATTTATCAGATATTGGGATTCAATTGATTTTAGATACCCTTAATAGATTTAACGATGTTATTTTATTTCATAAGGTCAAAGAGGTAATAGTAATTGCAACGGCCGCAATGCGAAAAGCGGAAAACCGGGATCAAATTAAGAAACTTGTTAAAAACGAAATTGGTTTTGATATCTCCATTTTATCTGGTTATGAAGAGGCTTATTATGGGTATTTAGCTGTTATTAACTCAACCGATATCGAATTTGGTTTTACTGTTGATATTGGTGGGGGGAGTACAGAAATCACATTATTTGAAAATCGTGAACTTCAGTATTACCATAGCTTTCCTTTTGGCGCCATTACCCTACACCAACAATTTTCAAATAATAACCTTACCAATGAAGAGAATTCGAGATTGTTAAAACATTATATTAGTGAACAACTTCATACATTGCCGTGGCTTAAAGGGAAAGCCGGTTATCCTGTAATTGGCATTGGGGGGAGTGCCCGTAACCTTTCATTAATACATCAAAATCAGCAGGGATACCCCTTATCTGGACTTCATCAATATGAAATTCCAAAAGAGGAACTACTCGATCTGAATACAAAATTGCAGAGTCTAACTATCGATGAGCGTCTTACTCTTGATGGCTTATCAAAAGATCGTGTAGAGATTATACTGCCTGCTTCAGAGGTCATTACTACAATTGTTGATTATGTGGATGCTGACACTTTTGTTATGAGTAGAAAAGGCTTACGTGAAGGAGTATTTTACGAAGATCTCTTAAAGACAATGGAAACTACTCGATTCCCAAACGTCATTGAAGAGAGTTTATACCAACTCTCTTACAGTTTTGAGATCGATACAAAACATGTCAACCATATCTCTACACTCGCTACGGAATTATATTATGAACTTGCTACTTATTGTCAAGTTAAGCATGACCAGGACATTGCTATATCATTACTGAATCAAAGTGCAAGAGTCCTTTATATTGGAGAATATATTAATAATGAAGCAAGTAGCCAAAACACATTTTACCTTTTGACTAATATGACGATTGAAGGGATGTCTCACAAGAGACGTCTTGCTCTTGCTTTTATTTCTTCGTACAAATCAAAATCACAACTGCACTATTATGCAAAACCTTTTAATGAAATTGTAACGAAGAAAGACTTAAAGCTATATGACTTTTTAGGGGCTATCTTAAAATTGGCATATTCCTTAGATAAGACAAGAAGAAAAGTCATTACTAAGATTGGACATGTTGAAAATACTGAAGATGAATTATCCATCCCCCTCTATTATCAAGAAGATGCTTTTTTTGAAAATATGCAGGGGACAAAAAACAAAAAACATATAGAACGTGCAATTAAACATCCTATTGCTTTTAGATACATTCCTGCAGAAGTTCTTTAAAACTAAATTAGAACATAGAATTTACAATCAGCTGTTAAACAGAAACGTATAATTTAACAGAGAGGTTGAGTCAAATGCAAAAGAATGGTGTAACTCATAATAATATAGACCTCAACAACCCAACCTTTTACAATAATCGCGAATTAAGCTGGCTTGCTTTTAACGAAAGAGTTCTAGAAGAGGCAATCGATGAACGCAACCCTATCTTAGAACGCCTAAAGTTTCTTGCTATCTTCAGTTCTAATTTGGATGAGTTCTTCATGGTGCGTGTAGCTGGATTAAAAGATCAAGTAAAAGCTGGCTACAATCGACCTGAAAATAAAGCCGGTTTAACTCCCAAACAGCAATTGCAGCATATATCTGACAAAAATCATCGTCTCGTAAATTTACAAGATACGGTCTATACAAAAACATTGATTCCAATGCTTGATCACGAAGGGTTTCAATTTATCACAATAGAAGAATGTAACGAAGAACAATTGGAATTTCTTCAGGAACGTTTTCAACATTACATTTTTCCTGTGTTAACGCCTATGGCTATCGATGCTTATAGGCCATTCCCAATGCTATTGAATAAAAGTTTAAATTTAGCTGTCATTTTACAAAAAATTGCAAGTGATGAAAAAGATCAATTAGCAATTGTTCAAGTGCCTTCTGTTTTAAATCGCTTCATTCGGCTACCATCTACAGATCAACAAAGAACTCAGTTCATCTTACTCGAAAATGTAATAGGTCATTTCATTAATGCTTTATTTACAGGTTTTAAAGTCAAATCTGTTTCTCCCTTTCGTATCACTAGAAACGCTGATATGACAATACATGAAGAAGGAGCACGCGACCTTCTAAGCGAGATTGAAAAAGAATTAAAAAAACGTAAATGGGGAGCTGCCGTTCGACTAGAAATGCAAGAAGGAAACATGAATCAAAAGGTCCTTAATCTACTGTTAGATGTATTAGAACTCCATGAAAATGATGTTTATTCCACTAAAGGTCCGTTAGACCTGAGCTTTTTATTCAAGCTTTACGACCATCTTGCAAAAGAGCATGAACATTTAGCTAATGAGACATTAATTCCTCAACCACCTGAAGACTTTAGAGGCGAAGATGATATATTTGAGGCCATTCTAAAACGAGATATAATTCTTCATCATCCTTACGAGTCTTTTCAACCCGTGATTGATTTTATAACTAAGGCAGCTGATGATCCCAATGTCTTAGCCATTAAACAGACTCTTTACCGTGTTAGTGGTGATTCTCCAATTATCAAAGCTCTTGCTCTTGCAGCAGAAAACGGCAAACAAGTAACCGTTCTAGTTGAATTAAAAGCACGATTTGATGAAGAAAATAATATTCAATGGGCTAAGAAGCTTGAAAAGTCGGGGGTACACGTTATATACGGAATCACTTCATTAAAAACTCATAGTAAAATCACTCTTATCGTACGTCATCAAGATAATCAAATTCAACGGTTAGTCCACTTAGGAACAGGGAATTACAATGATTCAACAGCTAAGCTCTATACAGATATTGGTTTTTTCACATCTGATGAGCATTTCGGAATTGACGCTACGAACTTTTTTAATTATCTAAGCGGATATAGTGAAAAGCCTAAATGGTTCCACTTTGCAACTGCCCCATTTGAAATTAGAGATAAGTTTCTTACTTTAATTGATGAAGAAATACAAAGCCATTTGGAGAATGGAAACGGCAACATTATAGCCAAAATGAACTCGCTTACAGATAAACCAATTATATTAAAACTTTATGAGGCCTCACAGGCTGGGGTTCAAATCGAGCTAGTTGTTCGTGGTATCTGTTGCTTACGACCTGGCATAAAAGGAGTGAGTGAAAATATCCGTGTCATTAGTATTGTTGACAGGTTTTTAGAGCATAGTAGAATTTTTTCCTTCTATAACAATGGGAACGAAAAAATTTATCTTTCATCAGCTGATTGGATGACAAGAAATATGGAAAAAAGAATTGAAATTTTATTCCCGGTCATTAGTCAGAAAAATAAGGATCGGGTGAAAGAAATTTTAACAATAACATTACAAGACAATATAAAATCTCGCATACAAAACTCTGATGGTAGCTATCATTATATTGAACGACCAATTCACGAACAACCTATTCAAAGTCAACTTCAGTTTCACGAAATAGCTGCTCGTTTTACAGAAATTGAAGAATAAGCAAGACAAAGAACCGAAGAGAGTCTTCGGTTCTTTGTCTTCTCTATAGGATTAAGCTCTTTGGACTTTTCTTGACCTCCATTTTCGCGTTACAACACCTTGCTTAGGTGAGAAGAAAAAGGCTAAACCAAATAAAAGTGATGCAACTAGCACGATAGAAGCCCCTGAAGCTACATCATAAATAACTGAATAATACATCCCTATTACAGCTGATAGAACTCCAAAGACTGCAGATAAAGACAGCATTACTGGTAGACGATCTGTTAACAAATACGCCGTTGCTCCTGGAGTAATTAACATCGCTACAACTAAAACAATTCCTACGGTTTTTAATGAAGCAACTGTGACAAGAGACAATAATAGCATCAGTAAGTAATGGATTAATTGAACTGGTATTCCGGTAGCCTTAGCCATCACCGGGTCAAAAGTACTAAGTAATAAAGGTCGATAGAAAACCACAATCATTAGTATGACAAAAGCACCGATTCCTACAGTGACGAACAGATCGCTTCTAGAAACAGCTAATACATTTCCAAATAAAATATGCCAAAGGTCCACTCCGGTTCCACGTAACCCAGTGATTAAAACAATCCCAAGAGCAAAAGCTGCAGTAAACATAATTCCTATTGCAGAATCATCTTTAATTCGACTGTTTTGCGATACATAACCAATAGCTAATGCTGTTAAAACCCCTGTAATGGTCGCACCGATAAAGAAACTGGCCCCGACCATATAAGCAATAACCACACCTGGTAAAACGGCATGAGAGATCGCATCCCCCATTAACGCCATTCCTCTTAATATGATAAAACAACCAATTACACCACAAATAATTCCGACTAGTATTGCAGCTACTAACGCTTGCTGCAAGTATGAATACCTCATTACTTGATCAATGAACATTGTAATGTTACTCATTATTCACTCACCACCATTACATTTTCATTTGAACCAAACAACGTTATTCTCCCTTTATATGTTTTTGTAAGAACTTCAGGTCTGTACACTTCGTTAACTGCACCAAATTCAATTAGTTCTTTATTAATTAATAATAATTCATCAAAATATTGTTCTACTTTACTTAAATCATGGTGAACGACAAAGACCGTTTTCCCTTCATCTCTAATTTCTCTAAGTAAGTTAATAATGATCTCTTCTGATGTAACATCAATTCCCACAAAAGGTTCATCTAAAAAAAACAACTTCGCATGCTGAGCTAATGCACGTGCAATAAAAACCCTCTGTTGTTGACCACCTGACAATTCACCGATTTGTCTTTTACGGAAATCCACCATTCCAACTTTGTCTAATGACTCTGTCACAATTTCTTGATCTTTTTTCCCTGCTTTTTTATACCATGGGATATGTGCAAAACGTCCCATCATGACAACATCTTCTACTAACACAGGAAAGTCCCAGTCAATTTGGTTTCGCTGTGGGACATAAGAAATTTGTTTTCGTATATCTTTTACTTTTTCGCCTAATATAGAGACTCGCCCTTTTGCTTTTTCAAGCCCTAAAATAGCTTTAATTAACGTTGATTTGCCAGCACCATTTGGCCCAACAATCCCGATTAACTTTCCTTGCTCAGTTGAAAAACTGATATCTTTTATAGCTTGATTGTTTTCATAATAAACAGAAAGTGATTCAACTTGTAGAACTTTTTCCATCATCTTCGCCTCCATTCTAAATAACACGCTCATGTTGCAAAAGTGCAACTTTTTTAGGAGATTATTACCTTTTTTTATAAATCCATAGACAAATTCTATTTTAAGTTCACAACTAAGTAGAGCAATCATCACAACATCTTATGGCTCTTCACTAGTATATGTGAAAAATTAGTACAGGGCATAAAAGTTTCCCTTAGTAAACTTTTTACTTAAAACTCATTATATCTATAATACATACCCTTGTAAATGTTTAACTCTTTTGAAATAAAAAATAAGGCCTGAACCCTAGTACTATAATGTACTAAAAAGTTCAAACCTTTATTCATCCTCTTTGATACCTAATGGTAATGACACAGTCACCGTAGTACCAACATCATATATACTATCTACTTGAAAGCTCCCTCCATGGTCTTCAATTATCTTTTTACAGAGCGGGATTCCTATCCCTGTTCCTTTCTCTTTAGTAGTAAAGAATGGTTTACCTAGCTGGTTTAATATTGCATCCGGCATTCCTTTTCCATTATCCTTTACTCTAATAATATAATGTTCATTTTCAATCGATGTCTCTATCGTTAAACTCCTGTTAACACTAGATTGATCGTAGGCCTCAACCGAATTTCGCAAAAGATTGAGCATAACTTGTTTTACCATTGATTCATTTACAAATACTTGCTTGTTTGTAGCTGTTAACGTGATTTGAAATTCCACATCATGAAGTAAACATTCAGCTTTCATGATTTCTTTTAGAGAATTCATAATATGTGCTGGAGATTGCCATCTACGCTCTAACCTTTTCCGAGAAACAGACAAAAAGTCTTCTAATATCCCATTCATTCTATCCATCTCAGTCATAATTGTATCGTAGTATTTTTCATGATTATTAGTAAGCTGGGCCAACTGCATGAACCCCTTAATAACAGATAGTGGATTCCTCAGTTCATGCGCTACCCCTGCAGCAATGTGAGAGACGGATTCCATTTGGTGGTGAAAAGTAAGTAAATTTTCAAATTGAATTTGAAGAGAGCGATCCTCAAATAGCAAATAGATAATTCCGTCATTAGCAAAAGGAATACACCTTACACGATAAAGATTTTCGTCTTCCTCAAAATCACATACCTGCTTGTTTTTTGTACTCAGCGCTTTTTGACTTAGCTTTAAACAAAATAAAAGAAGTTGGTTATTCATACTTAGACTCTTTAATGTATAAACATTCAGTTCTGTTTCTCTTGTATTCGATATGTCTAAAAAGGCTTGATTCCATTTCAATATATGTAAGTTCTCGTCTACTTTAAGATACGGAATCCCTAATTCTTCAATAAGTAGATGTTGTTCAATAATCTTTTCGTCTGTAATTTTTTCATCTGTTGATAATGTTTGACTTGATATCAAAGAATTTGTTTGTATTGACCTTTTCCTAACTGGGGCTACTTGTTCGTTTAGGTGCTTATTATCCATAAGGCCCCACCCCCTCTTCCTGTAGCTATAATGTACAATTCCTTTTTGAATATTTTCCTTAATAATCCTTTAATTCGATAAGACTAGCAAGTTTTCCTCTTATTATGCACATTTTCTTATTGCTCTTCATATATTATCCATTATGTAACTTATACAGAGGGGTGTTTTAATGAATCCATTTATGCAACAACTTGTAAATAACAAGGTTAACTCGCTTAATGCTAATGAGTTATTAAGCCTAGCATCTCAGTATAATATTCAGCTTACGCAACAACAAGCAGAAAAAGTCATTTCAATATTAAGGTCGGAGCATATTGATGTTGGGAACGAAGATCAGGTCCAACGTATGATTCATCGATTACAAACAGAGGTTGATCCTCATGTCTCTTCTGTTATTCAGCAGCTACTTAAACAATTTAGTCATTATTTGTAATTAATTATCTATAGTAAAAAGAGGTTCCTCAAAACAGTTATTCACCCAAGTTCGGTATTTTATCATGATAACACTAGTTTCATGATCCATACTGTTCAAGGGGATGACCGTGATGAGGCAACCTCTTATTTAATCAACTATCTTTAACCTAACCTCTTCATCAAATTCCCCTGACAATAACATCGCAATCTCATGTTTATATGGTGCCTTTTTGTTCTTTTTATCCTCTCCAACAAATGGAGTCTCCAGTATTTTTGGAACTTCCGTTAATTGTGGGTGATGAACAATATAATTTAGTGCTTTGTAGCCAATATGGCCAAATCCAATATTTTCATGACGATCTTTCCCTGCACCACGTTCGTTTTTGCTATCATTTATGTGTAATACTTTTAATCGATCAATCCCGATTAAACGTTCAAATGAATCAAGTACCCCATCGAAATCGGATACTATATCGTAGCCAGCATCATGTGTATGACATGTATCAAAACAAACAGAAAGACGCTCATTGTGGGTCACACCGTCTATAATAGTAGCTAATTCTTCAAACGAACGGCCACACTCAGTGCCCTTACCAGCCATTGTTTCAAGTGCAATCTGAACATCGCGTTTTTCTTCGAACACTTCGTTCAACCCTTCAATAATCTTCTGGATCCCTGTTTCTGCGCCTGCTCCAACATGCGCACCTGGGTGTAATACAATCTGCTTTGCCCCCAAAGCTTCCGTACGCTCTATCTCGGAGCGCAGAAAGCGAACACCTAATTCAAATGTCTCAGGCTTCGTAGTATTAGCAATATTAATGATGTACGGAGCGTGTACGACAATATCACTCATCCCATTTTCTTTCATATGAGCAAGTCCCACTTCAATGTTTAACTCTTCAATTGCTTTTCTTCTTGTATTTTGTGGAGCTCCTGTATAGATCATAAACGTATTTGCACCGTAAGAAGCAGCTTCTTCACTTGCTCCGAGTAACATTTTTTTCCCGTTCATTGATACGTGAGAACCTAATTTCACAGTCATATTTCTCTCTCCCATTACAATTACTTTTTCTTTTTAATACGTCTTTGTCTTTGGTCTTCTTTTGCTTTTTTAAATTTTGCTTTTTTCTTATAACCAGGCTTTACATTTTTGGGTCTTGCCACGGCCTTACCACCTGTTCTCTTCTGCTCTTTTGGCTTTGTAACAGATTTTGTAGCCGAAGTATCAGTACCTGTTTTTTTCTTTCTCCCCGGTAACCCAATTGGAGCTCGTTCTAGTTTAGTCCACTGTCCTTGTTTAAAGTCGTAGTACGTAAATGTAATTCCTCGTTTTAGAAGCTTTTCTATAGCATGTTGGTCTTGTTCTTCATAGATTGTATAGGCAATTCCATCTAATCCAGCACGTGCTGTTCTACCGACACGGTGAACATAAAAGTCTAAATCTTTTGGGATTCCATAATTAATTATATGTGTTACCCCTTTAACATCAATACCACGAGCTGCTAAATCGGTTGCAACAAGATATTGTATTTTTACTTCTTTCACTTTTTTCATGACTTGTTTACGTTGTCTTGGTTGCAGACCACCATGTAGACGTTCTACATTTAAACCCTCTCTATACATAGCATCTGCAACTTCATCAGCTTGCTCTTTTGTATTTGTAAATACAATGGCCAGGTACGGATTAATCGATTTTGCAATGTCAACGACAAACTGAGTTTTCTCACGATGTCTTAATGGAACAATTCGGTGTTCAATTTTTGTAGCTGTTACATGTTTCGGTTCTACATGAACATGTCTCGGTTCGGTCATATATTTCTTTAAGAATGGTTGGAGCTTTTCCGGAATCGTCGCGGAAAAAACCATCATTTGTAATGGATCTGCCATCCTTGCTGCCACTCTATCCACATCATCAATAAAGCCCATGTCTAACATTTGATCCGCTTCATCTACTACCAGCATTGATGCTGTATATACTTGAAGAGCATTTTCATTCACTAAATCCGCCATGCGTCCAGCAGTACCGATAACAATATGGGGCTGTACTTTCAAACTTTCAATAGCACGAGTACGATCTGTACCACCAACTAAAAGTTTAGCCTGTATCTGTCCATCTTCCGGACAAAAGTCTAAAAGTTTTTTTAATTCATCAAACAACTGACTCGCGAGTTCACGAGTTGGTGCCGTTATGACAGCTTGCACCTCGTCCAATTTAGGATTTATCTTATCTAAAATCGGTAACAAAAATGAAAGTGTTTTCCCTGTTCCTGTTTGTGACTGACCAATAACATCTCTCCCATTTTTTATCGCCGGGATTAGTCGTTCTTGAATCTCTGTGGGTAAGGTAAAACCTTGGGTACTAAGTGCTTCAATTAGAAAAGGTTTTAATTCAAACCGCTTAAAATTTTCTGATTTCATTAAACATTCAACTTCCTTCCGATGCCTTTAGCAATAGTTCATTTTATCATATTATGTCATCTCTTGACTATAAAGTGAGTAAGGACCTTAATTATTATTAAAATTACGGCTCGGAAAAAATGCTCCACATTAACCGTTACTATTTTTTAAAAGTTAGCTCCTCACACTTAAGCATTGAATACATATATTTGTTATAAGAGTTTATTTACACCTTTTATTACTTTTCCCAAAATTTAATGACAGTAGACTTCAAACGTACGACTTACAGAAAGGAGATTTATCATGCAACCATTTTTTGGTCCTCCATTTAGCCCAATGCCTATGCAGGCCCCTATGCAAGGCATGAGCCAAGCCACTAATATGTTTCCATCAGGAGCACCAGCACAAGCTGCCAATGTTCTAGGGGGGACAGGTGGGCAAGCACTCCGAGGAGGAGGTTTTCTATCGAGGCTTTTAGGAAATTTAGGAGGGATAGGTGGTTCAACTGGTGGTGCAACTGGTGGTGCAACTGGTAGTGCAGCGATGAGTGGGCTTTCCCAAGCTGGTTCAGGGATGAATTTTACAACAATGCTTACAAATGCTCAAAAGGTACTTGGATTAACTCACCAGGTAGTACCTATGGTCCAGCAGTACGGACCACTTATTCGTAACGCACCTGCACTTTTGAAAATAATGATGAGTAATAATTCAGAAGATGATTCTACAAACCAAATTAAAAATACAGATGAGCAAAGTCCAATTGACGACCAAGGAAGTGTAAAAGCATCGCCTCAAATTGAAGGTGAGGAGACAGAAGATGAATTCGAGACAACAACTCCTGTTAAAATTGAGGAGAGTATTACTTTAAATAAAGAAGAGAAAGACTTTCCCTTAAAAACTAAAAGGACCTATAGCTCTAAATCTAAAAATATTGATGGAATACCTGGACCAAAACTGTATATTTAAGTAAAAACGGAGTTAAACTACTTTATAAATTCAGTTACATTAATATGATATTTTTTTGTTGACAAGAAACACAAAAAAATAGTAAAATTTACTTTTATATTTTTTTGTGTTACAATAAGGTTACTACTCGATTGGAGGAATGCCCATGTTTAAAGTTGGTGACCACGTTGTCTATCCTTATCACGGTGCAGGGACAATTCAAGATATTGAAGAGAAGGATGTACTAGGTGAAACGCACTCCTATTTCATTCTTAACTTCCCACTTGTTGATGTGAAGTTAATGCTTCCAGAAAGCAAAATTAATGATTCTGGTTTGCGTAAAGTGATAGACCAATCAGAGTTAGATTCCCTTGTAGATGCTCTGCAAAATGGACCAGAAATTCCACCTTCTACAAGCCATTTTTCTCGTGAGACTGAAAACCTCTTAAAGAGTGGTAGTATTATTGACGCTGCTCATCTTATATCATCTCTTGCAAGAAAACAATCAGAACGGGCAAACGGCCTCCATATTCAAGACCGCAATCATTTACAAAAGGCGCGCCAAATGATTGCTAGTGAGCTTGTCCTCGTTAATGACATGACTGAAGAGCAAGCTTACGAGTTTATTGATGATGCACTTATAGAGTTAAAAGAAGCGTAAGCATTGTCACTTGAAAGAAACTACATTATACTATATAGCAGGAAAACAAAGGCTGTCTCAGAACAAAATTCAGTCTCACTTAGTAGTGAGACTGAATTACTAAGAGACAGCCTGCTCTTGTTTTCATATCTATTAGACCAATCACTACTCATAAAAATGAGCTATTATTATAGGAGGCCTTTCATGGACGTAAAGAAAATTTCTCCAAGAGGATATTGCTATGGCGTTGTTGACGCAATGGTTTTAGCTAGACAAGCTGCTACAAACTTGGACTTACCAAGACCAATTTATATTTTAGGTATGATTGTTCATAACAAACATGTAACGGATGCATTTGAAGATGATGGAATCATCTCATTAGACGGACCAAATCGAGTTGAAATTCTTAATAAAGTAGAAAAAGGGACTGTTATTTTTACAGCTCATGGTGTATCTCCAGAGGTTCGTAAGCTTGCCAAAGATAAAGGTCTGACTGTCGTAGATGCTACATGTCCAGATGTTACGCGTACACATGATTTAATTCGTGAAGAAGTTGCTAATGGCTATGAAATTATTTATGTTGGTAAAAAAGGGCATCCCGAGCCTGAAGGAGCTATCGGTGTTGCCCCAAACTCGGTTCACCTAGTTGAATCTATTGAAGATGTTGAAAACTTAAACATTTCAACAGAGAAGATTATCATTACAAACCAAACGACAATGAGTCAATGGGATGTTAGTGACATTATGAAAAAAGCAATGGAAGTCTACCCAACTGCAGAAGTTCATAATGAAATTTGCTTAGCAACCCAAGTACGTCAAGAAGCTGTTGCCGAACAAGCAAAAGATTGTGATCTAGTAATTGTTGTCGGTGACCCAAAGAGCAATAATTCTAATCGTCTAGCCCAAGTATCTGAACAAATTGCTGGTACGAAAGCTTATCGTATCGGAGATATATCAGAGTTGCAAAAGGATTGGTTCCATGGAGTTAAAACGGTTGGTGTGACATCTGGTGCTTCAACTCCAACTCCAATCACGAAAGAAGTTATCACCTTTTTAGAGAAATTTGATCCTGAAAATGAAGCAACTTGGAATCCAGAACATAAAGTGACTTTACAAAAAATATTGCCTAAAGTTAAAGTGAAGAAGTAACAAAAAGATACCTACTACCGGGCGTTTAGTTCACCCCATAGTAGGTATCCTTTTTCATTTATTATGCTCTACTTAGACAAATTGGAAAGGATCTGTGTTTATTTCTGAGATAATAACTTGCGTATTATATTTTGATTGCTCAAGAACCTTGTCAAAATAAGCTTTCACACCGGTTTTCATTATTTTTTCAACATTATGCCCAGGATCTACTATATTTAGACCATCCATCATGGCATCATGAGCAACATGATAATACACATCACCTGTTACAAATACATCTGCTCCTTTAAAAATAGCCTCTTTCATATACTTATTCCCATCCCCACCAAGAACAGCAACCTTTTGTACTGTTTTTGTTAAATCGCCAACCACCCTTGCTCCTTTAACATTAAATGCCCGTTTGACATGTTCGGTAAATTCAGCAAGAGTCATACTAGATGATAGTGTACCTATGCGACCAAGTCCCATTACCTCCCCTTGATTGGCAAGTGGATACACGTCAAATGCAGGTTCTTCATATGGGTGGGTTTTCATGATCGCTTGAACGACTGTATTTTGTAAATGGCTAGGAATAATTGTTTCAACTTTAATCTCATCGACAAATTCAAGTGTTCCTTTTTCCCCAATGAATGGATCTGTTCCTTCCTCAGGCAAAAATGTCCCTTGTCCCTTGCTATTAAATGTGCAATGGCTATAATTTCCGATGTAGCCTGCTCCTGCTCTAGCCATTCCTTCTCTAACCTGGTCGACATGTGATTCAGGAACAAACACGACAATTTTTTTATATTTGCTTGTCATTGTCGGAGAAAGCACTTCCGTATTATGTAACTGAAGTGCTTCAGCCATCATGTCGTTCACTCCACCCTTAGCTACATCTAAATTGGTATGAGCAGCATAAATTGCAATATCATGTTTTATTGCTTTAGCGACTATTTTGCCATGCGCAGTGTCTAAATCGATTTTCTTTAATGGACGAAAAAGTAGCGGGTGATGAGCTACGATTAAATCTACTTCTTTTTCAATAGCTTCATCTATTACGTCATCTAGCACATCTAAGGCAACCATAACCTTTTTTATTGGTTTGTTTAACGTGCCTACCATTAAGCCGTTTTTATCTCCTTCAACAGCTAATGACTTAGGTGACCAAGTTTCAAAATGTTGAATGAGAGCTTGTCCATTTATAAATTTTGTCATTTTAAAACCTCCTCTACCATTTGAATCTTATGTTCTAATTCTTTACGTTTTTTAGAAACTTGTTCATTGTCAGATGCTTTTTCAAATTGAGTTAAGACTCTCTTCCAGTTTACCACTTCAGAACGCCACTTCTTTTGAAAAGCTTCGCTCAACTCTTCCATTAAATATGGACCTAGTAATAATTTTTGCTCTGTTTGTTCCTCATAAAGAGCAGCATCGTCACCACGATTTGCAACTAGAATCTCGTAGATCTTATCGTCTTCCTCAAGAATTTCCTCTGAGACAAGGTTCCAACCATTCTTTCTAAACCATTGCCGTATAAGATCAGCCGAAACATTCGGTTGCAAAATAAGTGTTGTTACCCCTTTTAATTTTTCCTTTCCCTCTTCTAGGATTGTTGTTATTAGGCCTCCACCCATCCCTGCGATCGTAATTGTATTAACTTCTTCATTATTATTAATTACTTCAAGGCCATTTCCTTTTCGAACCTCTATTCGCTCTGTTAGCCCTACTTTTTCCACTTGCTTTTTAGCTGATTGATAAGGACCCTCATTAACCTCACCAGCAATAGCTAATAATTTTGGATCCTTTAAACACAAATAGCAAGGCAGATAGGCATGGTCTGAACCAATGTCAGCCATTCTTGCTCCCTTTGGGACAAAGTTAGCAACGTTGACCAAGCGTTTTGATAATTGTCTTTCATTCATTTAGATCACCTAATATGTATTATGTTTACTTTCAACTATAACCGATTATGTCCTTTATTACCAATATACTTGCAACTAAAAAGAAAAGACGAGAGTTATCATTACTCTCGTCTACATAAATTTATTCAGATAACAGATATTGCGCAATTGCATCAGCTTCAACTTCATTCAAGTTGGAGATAGCCGGCATACTTCCAATACCATTTACAATAATATCAGTGATTTCTTCAACTGAATATTTTCCTTCAAGTCCTATTAATGTTGGACCTGATGCACCAGTAAGGTCCCCACCATGACATCCAATACATGATTGTTGTGCAAGTTCTTGACCAGCTGTCACAGGATCTTCAATCTCTGTTACTTCTTCTACTTCATCAGCATCATCTGCATTCATTTGTGCACGTTGGTCTAATCCAACAAATGAAAGTACTACCATAAGTAAGAGGCCAATAATTGCTGTAATGGCAAATGGTAAAAGTGGTCTTCCTCTCATTATCATATCCTCCTTTAAGTATTATCGGATCACACATATCGTCAACCTATTATGTAGACGCTTAAATATTCCCTTTACATTCTACTTTAAATTGTCCATAAAGGAAAGAGATCTTTTCTAATTTTGCTTATTTTGTCACTGTTTTTGTAGCTTTTTTCGGTTGATTTTCTTATATAAACTGTGATCATTATCACGGTCTTTTCACTTGGCTTTTCGCATACTTTGTAGTTTTTGGGCTTGCGTGTATTCACATGTTCGTTCCATTTCGCTCCAGTCACTCGCACCCGCTAGGAGGTGCCGAGCCTCCTCGGCTGCGCCTGTGGGGTCTCGCCCCTACCTCTAAATCCCACAGGAGTCGAGTGACTTCCGCTTCATTTCACTACAAGTAAAAACTTTCTACTTTACGAAAACAGCCTTTTACTTTATCAAAAAAAAGAATAATAATAGCAAACCTATTACACCAGCCAGTAAAAAGATGCGATTAGAGTATCTCCATCCGATAAAAAGCCAGGCAATACAATGGAGGACGATTAAAATCGCTAAATATGTAAAACCACCATTAAAAACCGAAACGATAATTTGCACAGTAAACAGAAAGAATATAAGTGCTGCAACCATATAATAATATGAAGAAACCATAGTCTTCCTTGTCTTATTAGCAATCAGAACGATCGCCAAAGTAAATGGGATTACAGTTGCTGTTTGCATTATAAGAGAAAAATCTGTAAAATAAATGACAACAATTGTTAATATAAATAAAGCTTGAACCATAAAAAAAGTTAATAGTGAATTCGCTTTATTCCATAACCATTTCTTTTCTGGGTTCTTATTCTCTTGCTCTCCTTCAGTGTAAAGGGTAAGCAAAAAGTCACAGTATTGATCAGGCAACAGTTTAGATGCTTTCCAATGCTCGATTTCTTTAATAATTATTGCTTTTCTTTTCTCGTCCATCATATCCTCCTGCAAGCCCTGAGTAATCAAAGGCAAGCTAAAAGGCCTGATTCCTGCCCAATATAGTATAAAGATAAGACCTATTCTATCTCTATACATGAGGAACCAGACCCCCTAATGAAGACCCTACTCTTTTATGCTAACATTGCCTATTCAAGAAAATCCTTTAATCGTTTACTCCGACTAGGATGACGAAGCTTTCGTAATGCTTTAGCTTCGATCTGGCGAATACGTTCCCGAGTTACTCCGAATACTTTACCAACTTCTTCTAATGTACGAGTTCGTCCATCATCTAGACCAAAACGTAAACGTAATACATTTTCTTCTCGATCTGTTAAAGTATCTAGAACATCTTCAAGTTGCTCTTTTAACAATTCATAAGCTGCTGCATCAGAAGGAGCTAATGCTTCTTGATCTTCGATAAAGTCACCAAGGTGAGAGTCATCCTCTTCTCCTATAGGCGTTTCCAATGATACCGGTTCCTGGGCTATCTTTAGAATTTCACGAACTTTATCTGGTGTCAATTCCATTTCCTCGGCTACTTCTTCTGGTGTCGGCTCACGACCAAAGTCTTGAAGAAGCTGACGTTGTACACGAATCAACTTATTAATTGTTTCGACCATATGAACAGGAATTCGAATTGTACGCGCCTGGTCAGCGATCGCACGTGTAATTGCCTGCCTAATCCACCAAGTCGCATATGTGCTAAATTTATATCCTTTTTCATAATCAAACTTTTCAACAGCTTTAATTAAGCCCATATTTCCTTCTTGAATTAAGTCAAGAAACAACATTCCACGACCAACATATCGCTTCGCAATCGAGACAACTAAACGTAAATTCGCTTCCGCTAATCTTCTTTTCGCTTCTTCATCACCATCTTCAATCCGTTTGGCAAGCTCAATTTCTTCTTCAGCCGAAAGAAGGGGGACACGACCAATTTCCTTTAAGTACATTCTTACAGGATCATTTATTTTTATTCCCGGTGGGACACTTAAATCGTTTAGGTCAAACTCTTCTTCATCTTTTGCTGCTTGCTGGAGATTAGGGACTACATCTTCTGTTTCGTTCAGAATTTCTACACCTTGTTCACCAAGATACTCAAAAAACTCATCCATTTGATCTGAATCTTGATCAAATCCTGCAAGTTTTTCTGTTATTTCAGCATAGGTAAGCACCCCACGCTTTTTTCCTATCTCCACTAATTGTTCTTTCACCTGATCGATCGACAACTCACCTTCCGCTAGTGGGCGTATTGGTTTATCTGCCATTCGATCCCCTCCTTCCATTGTTCACAACCAAAGCTCTTGCCAATACATGTTAATGAAGCTCTTGTTTCATCCGATTAATATCCATTAGAATTTTCGCTGCCTTTAATGGATCACGTTCTCGCTTCATTTCCAATTCTTTTTCTTGTATTTGTACCCGCTTTGGATAAGTTTGAATCAAATTAATATAATCAAGTAATTCTTGCTCTTGATACTCTTCATTTAAAGTAATCATAGCTAGTTCTGTCGCAATCCTTATCAACTTATCATCCTGTAAACCTTGAATAAACTGACTGGGATTTGCTTCAAGTCCCTCTCCAAAGTATGCAAACAGATGTGCAGCTAACGCTTGGTGCTCATCAATGTTAAAAGCACCACCTAATTGCTCTTGAACCAGCTCGGCAATTTCAACATCTCTCATCATATGAGCGAGTAAAAAACGTTCCGCATTTTGATGAGCAGGCAACAGCTTTTTTGTCTCAAAAGATTTTCTAGGCGATATTGCTTTTTCTTGTGAAGAATATTGTTTTTGACGTTGATTACGTTTTGCTCTGTAAATCTGAACCTGCTCTTGTTTTAACGCTTCTAATGATAGAGAGAATTCTTCAGCAAGTTGCCTAAGATAATGATCTCTCTCTACTGCACGTGATAATGTTGATATTTCGGTTAAAACATCTTCGATATAACTCATTCTTTCAGATTCATTTTGCATATTCTTACCTTTACGCAAAAATCGCATCTTAAATGACATCAATGTCAAACTTTCCCCTATTACATCCGATTTAAACCGTTCAGCTCCGTATGTACGGATATAGTCATCGGGGTCAAGACCTTCTGGCATTTGCGCAACCTTCACATTACATCCAACTTGCTCTAGAATTTGTGCGGATCGAAAGGCTGCATTTGTTCCCGCTTTATCAGAGTCATAACAAATAATAACAGTCTCAGCATTACGTCTAATTACTTTAGCTTGCTCTTCTGTTAAAGCGGTACCTAAAGTTGCGATTGTATTGGAAAGTCCTGCTCCCCATGCCGCAATTACATCAATATACCCTTCAAAGAGGATTGCGTTCCCCTCTTTCCTAATTGAGGGTCTTGCTAAATGAAGTCCATATAACGTCTTACCTTTATGGAAGATTGGTGAATCCGAACTATTTAAATACTTCGGTTTTTCATCTGAAATCGTTCTTCCACCGAAAGCAATTACATTTCCTTGACTGTCCCAAATCGGAAACATCAACCTGTTCCGAAAACGGTCATAATACCCATCTTTCGTTTCTTTTTCTCCTAATAGACTAGCTTGAGCCATAGAACTCAGTGAAAAATTACGTTTATTTAGTACTGTCACAAGAGTATCCCATCGATCAGGGGAAAAGCCGATTTGAAAGTGTTCAACTTGCTCCCTCGTGAAACCTCGCTCCTTTATATATGAGCGTCCGTCGGCCCCTTGTTCTGTCAGAGTAAGAATCTGATAATAGAGCTTTGCAGCAATTTCATGAGCAGAACGCATAATGGCTTGCGGTCCTTCATTCGCTATATTACTTTGTGATTCAGGCAAATCAATATTTGCACGGTCTCCTAGAGTTCTAACAGATTCAATAAATGTTAATCCTTCAAGTTCCATTAGAAAAGAGAAAACATTACCACCAGCGCCACAACCAAAACAATGATAAAGTTGTTTTTCTGGTGAAACAGAAAAAGAAGGAGATTTTTCACCGTGAAATGGGCATAATCCAATATATTGTCGACCTTGCTTTTTTAGTTGTACATAATCACTAATTACTTCGACAATATCAGATGAACGTCTAATTTGCTCTAGTTTTTCATCCGGTATTCGAATGCTCATTATTCCATCACCATTCTAGTTCCACTTAAATTCGAGCTTTTTTGCTATGTTCCTTCTTTTTTTGCAAGAATTTTTGTAAACTGTTCAACAAATTTTATACGATCTTCTTGTCGAAAAGATTTTGGTCCTTTCGTTTTCCCACCCATTCTCCTCTGTTTTTGAGATAGATACCGTGCATCTAGCATTTGTGTAATCGTATCTTCTTGATAAATAAACCCACGTGGTGATATGGTTGATACTCCTTTAGCTAAAAGGATAGATGCAAGTGCATGATCTTGTGTTATACATACATCACCTTTCTTCACCTTGTTCATCAAAAAGAGATCAACAGCTTCTTTCTCATTATCGACAGTAACAACCTTAGCACTATTAGGTAAGGTTAATTTGTGGGCATAAGACGAAACAAATACCATCGGTACGGTAAAAAGCTCACAAATTTCTACTATTTCGGTTTTTACAGGACACGCGTCAGCATCAACATAAACTATTCTTAATGAAGGATTCATAATAGTTGAATTCAACATTCCCTTCAAAATTCCTGCTATCATTTTAAAGAATTTCGTAGATATTTGTCGAACAAAACACAATCAAGGCGATTTGTTTTTTTTATCCTTACTATCATTACCAAAAAACAAAGAAAAAGTCTTGACTTTTAAAATTTATTTGTTCTTTTTAAAATTATGCCTATAATTATACTGTTTAAAACCACAATTCTTTATTATACGCAAATATTCCTTCCTTGACTAGTTAAAAACAAAAACATTCATTTTTTCTATGCCCACAATCATTATGGACACAAAGTTATGAATAACACCACATATACATCCACAAGAAGTTTCTCACACAAAAAAGAGGATGACTCTAATCCCCACTAGTTACACCATAACAATCAAGCGTTTAGTTAACACTAAACCATATGCTTTCGCTAGCCGGGGGGACTATAAGAGCCACCCTTTTAATTTTACTTTTTTAAAAACATACTTGAAATAAGATTTGCCGTTTCTTCAACAGCTTTATTCGAAACATCAATTACAGTGCAGCCAATCTGTTCCATGATTTTCTCAGAATAAATAAGCTCTTCTTTAATGCGATCCAGATTAGCGTAATTTGCTTGTGCCTTCAAACCCAGTGCTTTTAAACGCTCAGCTCTAATATCATTTAACTTCTCTGGACTAATTTTTAAACCCACACATTTACTCGGATTAATATTGAATAACTCTTTAGGTGGTTCCACCTCTGGAACTAACGGTACATTTGCTACTTTTAATCGTTTATGAGCCAAATACTGTGAAAGGGGTGTTTTAGATGTTCTTGAAACACCAATGAGCACGATATCGGCTCTCATTATCCCTCTTGGATCTCGCCCATCATCATACTTTACAGCAAACTCAATTGCTTCAACTTTACGAAAGTAATCTTCATCTAGTCGATAAATAAGTCCAGGTTCATACCGAGGTGTCTGCTTAGTAAGATCCCTTATCTTCTCTAACATCGGACCTAAAATATCAACGGTATCAACAGCCATTTGTTTAGCAAGCGCTTCTAAGTGATCCTTTATTTCTGGAACTACTAACGTAAACGCGACTAACGCTTTTGCTTTAGCTGCAAGTATTACTACTTCTTCGATCGTTTCTTTATCTTCAACATATGGAATCCGTCTCACTTCAAGTCCAGCGCTACTAAATTGACTAGCTGCTGCTTTTACGACTAACTCAGCAGTTTCACCTACCGAATCTGAAACGACATATACAACAGGTCGCTGTTTTAAATCCTCCATGAATGTCCTCCTTGCTTCCTACCTATATAACTTCCTCATTAGCTAAATCAACTAGTAATGCTGTAATATTAGTTTTTGTTATTCGTCCAACTACTTCATAACCTGAACCATAATTTACTTCCTCAATGATAGGAACACCATCTATTTGCTTATCAATTAATTTATTGGCTACCTCAATAATTAGATCATCTTTTTTACAAACCGTAATATTGGGCATTCTCGTCATAATAATACTTACCGGCATCGATTCAAGAGCTTGTTTACCAATACTCGCACGTAAAAGGTCTTTTCTCGAAAGAACCCCTACTAGTGTAATTTCTTTATCTACAACGAATAATGTTCCAACATCTTCGAGAAACATTGTGCAAATAGCGTCATAAACTGAAGCTGATTGTTGTACAACAACAGGGCGTGATTGATATTCATTAACAGTAATATGTTTTACTTTATCAGCCAACATTGGATTCCCTGATTTTCCCGTATAAAAGTAACCAACACGAGGTCTAGCATCTAAATATCCAGCCATCGTTAAAATTGCTAAATCTGGTCGGAGTGTAGCCCTAGTAAGAGATAACCGTTCTGCTATTTGTTCCCCTGTAATAGGACCACTTTCCTTTACTATATGAACTATTTGCTCTTGCCTATTTGTCAGTTCGATTGGTTCTCACCGTCCTTAGCACCTTAAAGTGCCATACTAATATATAATTATTATATACGATTGAAAGCCAAAATGAAAAGAAATAAGTATTAGTATGGGCAATTAGCAAATGTCTAACACGTTAAATTCCGATATAAATACACTATTAGCTCCAATGTAGTTCTATTTTATGAAAACACAATCGCTTGAAACTGTGCAAATGATCGAATAACTGTTGCTAACTCATTCATTTGATTCAACCGATTTTGTTTTACCTTTTCATCATCTGCCATTACCATGATGTTATCAAAATATTTATTAATAATTGGCTCCGAACTTGCTAGGGCCTCATAAGCCTGTTCAGCATTACCTTGTTGCAAAGCATTTTCCACGGTATTTTTTAATTCTTTATAATGTGTAAAAAGAACCATTTCTTCATCTTTCTCAAATAAAGACGGGTCAATCTCTTTAACACCTTTAGCTTTCTTAGCAATATTCGTCACACGGCTAAGAGCTTCAACCGTTTGCTTAAAAGCAACATCATTTCGCTTGTCGGAAATTAATTGTGCTTTTTCTATTACAGTTGGAATATGTCCAATTCCATCGCTTAATACAGCATCAATAATATCATACTTTATATTTGATTCTTGAAGAAGTGCCCTTACACGCAATGTGAAAAATTCAACGAGTTCACTTTCAACCTCTTTATAATCTCTTTTTAATAAGCCACGATCATTGGCAATCTCAAGAGTTAGTGTAATAAGCTGTTCAAGGTTCACTTCAAGTTTATACTCATTGACCATTTGAACAACGCCTGCAGCTTGACGTCTAAGAGCATACGGGTCTTGGGAGCCTGTAGGTATAAGTCCAATCGCAAAACAAGTTACAATCGTATCTAATTTCTCAGCAATGCTCACAATTGTAGCTGCAAGAGTTGATGGACTCTTATCTCCAGCAAAACGCGGGCGATATTGTTCGTTTATCCCTTGTGCTACTTCATCAAGTTCGCCAGAAAGCTTGGCATATACTTCTCCCATTCTTCCTTGTAATTCCGTAAATTCATTTACCATTTGAGTAACAAGGTCAAACTTTCCAATTTCAGCAATACGACTGGCTGTCTTTCCTGTAATTGCATCGACTCCTAGCAACTCATTTAATTTTCCAACTGCAGAATTTACTCTTCGAACTTTGTCTCCAATAGATCCAAGCTCTTCATGATACACGATTTGTTCTAAGCGTTTAAGAGCATCATTAATTTTTAGTTTTTGATCTTCATTAAAAAAGAAATCTGCGTCTGACAACCTTGCTCGAAGGACTTTTTCATTTCCTTTCGATACATTATCTAAATGTTGGTGATCTCCATTCCGTACTGTAATGAAATATGGTAATAACTCTCCACTCTCGTTTTCTACAGGGAAGTATCGTTGGTGCTCCTTCATTGACGTAATCAAAACTTCCTTTGGTAATGTTAAAAAGTCTTCATCGAAACTACCCGAAAGCGCAGTAGGATATTCAACAAGATGTGTAACTTCTTCAAGCAAGCTTTCATCAATCGGAACAACCCATCCGTTTCCTTCTGTCATAGCTTCGATTTGGTTTCGTATCGCGCTTTTACGCTCGTCAGGATTGGCAATCACATATTCTCCAAGCATAGCTTTACTATATTCACTTGGTTCAGTCAGTTCAATTTCTTTTCCAAGAAACCTATGACCATACGTTTTTGTACCAGTTTCAATACTCGTAATTGAAAATGGAATTACTTCATTGCCATACATTGCAACGAGCCATCTGATCGGTCTAGCAAAACGAAGATCATTGCTCCCCCAACGCATATTCTTAGGAAAATGCAACGAAAGAATGATGTCTTTTAATTCAGGTAAAATTTCAACGGTATTTTTACCAGCAATATATTTATTGGCAAAGATGTATTCCACACCTTTCACTTCTTTAAAAAACAAATTATCTACAGTTACACCTTGTCCACGTGCAAAGCCTTGGGCAGCTTTAGACCAATCGCCTTTATCATCATAGGCAATTTTTTTAGCTGGCCCCTTCGCCTCTTCCTGAATATCCGGTTGACTTTCCCCTAATCCTCCAATCAAAATAGCTAGTCGCCTCGGAGTTGCAAATGTTTGGACTGATTCGAACTCTAACCGCTTCTCAATAAGCCATGTTTCGACTTTTTCACTCAATTGCTGTATTGAGTTCGTTACAAATCGTGCTGGTAATTCTTCTAACCCAATTTCTAGTAGGAAGTCTCTTTTATTCATGATTGCTTTCCTCCTCTTTTTTTAGCATTGGGAAGCCTAAACGTTCTCGTTCCTCATAATATAATCTCGCTGCAGCACGGGCTAGATTTCGAACTCGTCCAATATATCCTGTTCTTTCTGTCACTGAGATAGCCCCTCGTGCATCAAGTAAATTAAACGTATGTGAACACTTCAAGATATAATCATACGCTGGGAAGACAAGTGACTCGTCTAAGGCTCTCTTAGCTTCTTGTTCATATGTTCCAAACAACGAGAACAGCATTTGCACATCGGATACCTCAAATGTATACTTCGAATGCTCATACTCTGGTTGCTTAAAAATATCTCCATAAGTGAAGCCTTCCACCCATTCAAGATCAAACACATTCTCTTTGTCTTGAATATAGGATGCTAGACGTTCAAGCCCATATGTAATTTCAGCTGAAACTGGATTCGCCTCCAAACCACCAACTTGTTGGAAATAAGTGAATTGAGTAATCTCCATTCCGTCCAACCATACTTCCCAACCTAAACCAGCACATCCAAGCGTTGGATTTTCCCAGTTGTCTTCTACAAAACGAATATCATGTTCTAATGGATTAATTCCAAGCGCTTCAAGACTTTTTAAGTAGAGCTCCTGAATGTTAATTGGAGATGGCTTCATAATTACCTGAAATTGATGATGTTGATAAAGTCGATTCGGGTTCTCACCATATCTACCGTCAGCAGGACGGCGAGATGGCTCAACATACGCAACATTCCACGGCTCAGGTCCAATCGTCCTTAGAAGTGTAAAAGGACTCATTGTACCTGCCCCTTTTTCTGTGTCGTATGCTTGCATAATCATACAATTTTGTTTTGACCAATATTCTTGTAACGTCAAAATCATATTTTGAACATTCACTTTTGTTTCCTCCTTCGTTTTGATATGGTGCCTCATTTCAACTATGCGATAGAACAAAAAAACTCTCATCCATATGTCTTTACGACATAGGGACGAGAGTACTCCCGCGGTTCCACCCTATTTATTAGAGTCTTTAGAAAGAATCTAATCACTTTCACCAAAATGCGCTCCGGAATGCCTTCTTTACCTTCTTAAGCCCTAGCTCACACCAACCTAGGTTCGCTTTCTCAAGAGAGGGTAAGTACTATTTTCCATCCTTACACCATATTTTATTACTAGCATCATACTAAAAAGTCAGCTTAAGTGTCAATATTCAAGCTATAAATCAAATCTTTCCATTTGCTCTAAAAACCGTTTCGATTTCAGTCTTATACCTGAGTACTCTTCATAATAAGCTGATATTACTTCTTTTAGTTCCTTTTTCGTCTCACTTTTCAATGAAATTTGTCCAAGTCTTTGTAGATCAAAGTAAAAGAACAATCTCATCAATCGTGCAGAATGGGCTGAAAGACGATAAGACCGTTCATCCTTACTAACGCAATTTTTACATAAAAATCCGGCTTGTTGAATTGAAAATGCCACTGGTAATTCAGTCGAGTGACAGCTAACACATTGATTAAGTTCTGGCTTAATCCCTGCTACTGCGAGCATTTTCATCTCATAAATTCTGAGCAACACATCTGCATCAATGCCTTCATCTAGATAATTGATCGTTTGATATAACAACTCAAAAAGATATGGATTTCGATTTCTTTCATCGGTTAACTTATCGGTAAGTTCAACTATGTAAGTTGCATAAGAGGCCCGAAATAAGTCACTTCGAACCTCTTTAAAAGAATTAATTATATCAGCTTGATTAAGCGTACCAAGTCCACGGCTTTGTTGGAAAACAAATGTCCCATAGATAAATAACTGCGACGCAGCCGATAAACGATTTTTAGGCTTTTTAGCCCCACGAGACATTAGACCAATTTTTCCAAACTCTCTTGTAAAAAGTGTTACAATCTTATTTGATTCGCCATAATCAGTAGTACGAATCACAATACCTTCAACTTTTTGGATCATTTGTCACCACACACCTTTTGTGAGGTGTCAACATACTAGTGTATTGGAGCGTCGGATATTTCCAAATCCTCCATGTCTTCTTGTCCAATTTGATCTTCTGAATCGCGCTCTAGTTCTTTCAACAATAAATACGTATCAACATTACCTGTCATTGAAAAGACTTTCCATGAGAAATCGAGCATTCCAGAATCCACCTTTCTATAAAAGACTTTAACGCTCTATACTTGTATGATGACCTTCTTTCGTAGAAACATGATAAGGAAATATTGTTAATTAAAATAACTTGACTTTTATTTATTTGCTTTCCTAGTTATATAATAATCTTTAGAAACAAAAAAAACAATGGGCACTCGCCTAACCATTGTTCTTTTAGCTGATTGCTTCCGTGGACACACAAAAAGGTATAAACCAACCTTTTTCTTGATTTAATGCAATCGCTCCTCTCACTGCTCGTCCGTTCTTTTAAAACCCACAAAAGAACAGACTTTAAGACATGCAGTGGCTCCGCTGATTGCTTCCGAGGACACAAAAAAAGGTATAAACCAACCTTTTTTTGTGTCCTCTAATATTCGTCTTCTCTGAATCCGAAGTCGCGGAGGTGGGTTGGTTTGTTACGCCAGTCTTTTTGAACTTTTACCCAGAGCTCTAGGAACACTTTTGATCCAAGTAAAGATTCAATATCCGTTCTCGCTCTCTTTCCGACTTCTTTAAGCATGGCTCCCTGTTTACCAATAATAATTCCTTTTTGGGAAGATCGTTCTACAATAATAGTGGCGCCAATATAGACCGTGTCATTCTTTTCACGTTTTTTCATTTGTTCAATATTCACTGCTACTGAATGGGGGATTTCCTCTCTTGTTAAATGTAAGACTTTTTCACGGATCAGTTCACCAACAACGAATCTTTCAGGATGATCTGTCACTTGATCACTCGGATAGTATTGTGGGCCCTCATCAAGATACTCAGTAATTTGTTCCATTAGGGTAGAAACATTATTACCTTGCAGTGCAGAAATAGGGATGATTTCTTTAAAGTCATACTTTTTACGATACGTATCGATTACTCCGAGTATATCGTCCGGAGCAATCATATCAATTTTATTAATGACAAGGAAAACTGGCGTAGACGTATCCTTCAAGCGTTCGATAATAAACTCTTCTCCAGGACCAAATGTTTCAGTAGCATCTATTACATACAAAACTAGATCTACTTCTCTTAACGTATTTTGCGCAACCTTCATCATAAAATCGCCTAATTTATGTTTCGGTTTATGAATACCCGGTGTATCAATAAAGACAATTTGCGATTCATTGCTAGTATATACACCTTGTATTTTATTACGTGTTGTTTGTGGTTTATCTGACATAATTGCAATTTTTTGGCCAATAACATGGTTTAATAACGTGGACTTCCCCACATTTGGACGACCAATGATTGAAACAAACCCTGATTTAAAACTCTTATCGTTATTCATTCATATCCTCCGCTGTAAATGCTCCTGGTAGTAACTCTTCTACCGTCATTTCTGTAATATCGCCTTTTAAGTTAGTAAGAATGACGAGCGTGTCACGTGAACATAACTCCACCATTACTTGACGACATGCCCCACAAGGTGAAATTGGCAATTCCGTCCCTGCAACAACTGCTATCATTTTAACGTGCCGATTTCCTTCAGAATATGCTTTGAACAAAGCAGTTCGCTCAGCACAATTTGTTAATCCATATGAGGCATTTTCAATGTTTGCACCTTTAAAGACCGTTCCATCTTCCATAAGAAGCGCTGCACCAACTTGAAAATTAGAGTATGGTACATAAGCTTGTTCTCTTGCTTGTTTTGCTTCAACTATCAACTCTTCTTTGTTCATTATCTTCATCCTTTCTTCTCGAACGAACATGAACGACAAGGTCCTTTTCATTATAATCAGTTTCCATATCATTAACGATAGAACCCGTATCAGGTGGTACAACTACTCCACCCGAAATAATAAATTTCAACCCTTGTTCAACAGTCATGTTCAATACTATAACCTCATCCCTTGGGACAAGGACCAACCAACCCGATGTTGGGTTAGGAGTTGTTGGAAGAAACACATTAATACATTCTTTTTCAGTCACTCTCTGAGCTTCTCCCTTAGATTCTCCTGTTTGAAATCCGACTGTATATAAACCTTTCCTAGGATATTCAACAAGAACAACATTTTTAAAAGAAGTACGCTCTTGAGCAAAAGCATGAATTATTTGTTCCACTGAAGTATAGATAGAATTCGCTATAGGGATCTTACGAAAGGTACGATCAATTGTACCAAATATTTTCACGCCCTTCCCTTGAATTCGCATAGCACCTACCCACGTAATTAATAGGATGGTTAAAACAAATCCTATTCCAAGCAATCGCTCTGAAAAGGGTGTATAGACACCTAAGAAATAAATGCGCCCTTCTTCTGTAGTAATGATATTTAGCGCTTTGAAAACATCAGTAATAAATGATCCAAGAAATGCATCAACAAGCCCAAACAAAAATTGTATAACATAGATCGTTGCAATTGCTGGCAATAAAAATATAATACCCGCAATAATATTTTTCTGAAACTTCTTCCACATAATAGAGGAGACTCCTCTCTAGCATTACTAGAACAATTCAATTAGAGCCGGAATAAACAAAATACACCCTATAATGACTGCGAACAAACAATAGACAAAGACTGCAGCTGCCGCAATATCTTTTGCCCTCTTTGCTAGAGGGTGAAATTCTCTTGTCACAAGATCAACGGTACGTTCAATTGCAGTATTCATTATTTCTAGTGCAAACATACCTGCAATAACAAGCAGTAATATTAACCAATGACTAACTGGAAACTCTAAAAGAAAAGCAGCAAATAATATCACTAGTGCAACAACGAGATGAACTTGCATATTTTGTTCATTTTTCACTACATAGTGCAGACCTTGCGAAGCATATAAGAAAGACTTTAATAGGCGTTTAAATCCTCTTCTATTTCTATCGTGTAAGCCCATAAGCTAACAATATTTCCTCTTGCTTCGAGAACATTTCCTTCTCTTCAGCTTCCGTCATGTGGTCATAACCAAGTAGATGAAGCATTCCATGAACCGTTAAAAAACCTAACTCCCTCTCAAATGAATGCCCATAATCCTCCGCTTGTCTTTTAATATGTACGGAAGAAATAATAATATCACCAAGAATATTAGGCATATCCGGCTCTGGAACAATTTCAAGTTCATCTTCATCTTGCTCATTTAAAGCAAACGAAATGACGTCTGTAGGTTGATCTTTTTCACGATAGTCCTTATTTATTTCTTGAATTCGCTTCTCATCTACAATAGTAACGGAAACCTCAGTTTCACCTGTTACACCTTCAACTTCTAATGTCTTTAAAATAACAGCTTCTACAAGATCTTGGTGATCTTTCGCCAAACTACCTGTTTCATCATGATAATCAACTGTAACGCTCATCCCTTATCTCCCTTTCCTTTAACATCTTCGGGATATTCAATTCTTTGATGGAAAGTCCCTTTTAACGTTTCTAAAATTGAAACGGCAACTTGGTCAAGTTCCTTTAAAGTTAAATCCGACTCATCAAACTGACCATCCTCTAACTTATCTTGAATAATCTTTCTTACAAGTGCTTCAATCTTATCAGGAGTCGGCTTTTGAATCGTACGGACAGCCGCCTCGACACTATCAGCAATTCCAACTATCGCCGACACTTTTGTTTGTGCTTTAGGCCCCGGATACCTGAATTGAGATTCCGGTATTGGCTGATCTGCCTCTTGATTTGCTTTATGATAGAAATACTTAAGTAAAGTTGTCCCATGATGCTGTTCAGCAATATCAATAATTTCTTTAGGCATTTTATACTCCCTAAGCAAATCAGCTCCATCATACGGGTGAGCAATAATAATGGTTCTGCTTAATTGTGGAGATATTTTATCATGAGGGTTTTCCATTTTCATTTGATTTTCAATGAAGAAATGCGGCCTCTTCGTTTTTCCGAGATCATGATAATACGCCCCCACTCGCGCCACTAATCCGTTTTCACCAATTGTTTCACACGCAGCCTCTGCTAAATTCCCGACAACCACACTATGGTGGTACGTACCTGGAGCCTCTACTAGTATTTTACGTAAGAGTGGATGATTAGGATTAGAGAGTTCAATTAATTTCGATTCTGACAAGATACCGAAACCAGCTTCAAAAAATGGTAATAGACCAATCGTTAACACGGCTGCTATAAAGCCAGATAGGAAAGCAAATCCAACATGCATTCCTATTTCTATCCAACTACTCTGTACTGATTTCATAAACAAAAGGCTGATAACAGCTACGATATTAACAGCTGAAACAAATAGTCCAGCGCGCAGTATCCTTGAGATTCTATTCGACTTACTTAAAAAATAAGCACCTGCAAACGAACTAAACAACATATAAAATCCATACGTAAAATGAAACGTGCCTACGGTTTCATTGTTAAACATAATACTTCCAATAACAGCAAACATAATTGCTGTAAAAAGGGCTAACCGTGTATGGATCAGCAAAGTGATCAACATCGCACCTATTGCAACCGGAACGATAAAACCAACACCCACCATATCCAAACCTTCTAAAAGACTGGTTATCTTCATAATAGCCACAGTAACAATAAAAATTAATGTAAACATTAAAAGATGACTGTTATTTTTTTGCACTGATGTTTTAGCCTCATTTACATAATACGCTAACATACCAGTAATTAGCAAAACTAGGATAGCTAGACCGATATAGGGAAATATATTAAATGAACCATCTAAAAGTCCAACAATTCGAAGTTGTTCATAGATTTCATGGTTAATCATTTCACCTTCTTTAATGAGAAGTTGTCCTTCTCTAATTAAAACAGGCTCTACGCTTTCAGCAGCTTCCTTCCTTAATTGTTCAGTAGCATTCGCATCATAAATATAATTAGGAATAACAGCAAATTGTGCTACTTCAATCATCGCTTCAAGTAACCTGCTGCTTACTGTAGATATAGAGATTTGATTACTCACTTCTTGTTTAGCATCTGACAGTTCACGTATTGAAATTCGCTCACTCATGACTTCATGAACTGCATTTGTCGTTGTCTCCCTTGCAATTTGCAGCTGTGATTCTGAGGCTTCTATTAACGTAATTAACGTTTGGTCTGTAACTCCATTGCTTCGCCTTAAAGAAAGAACGTCTTTAACATACTCTACTTTTTGCTCCAAACTTTCTTCATCTGTTAAGGGTTCGCCCTCTTCTATTTCATCCTCCTCTAGCCCTAGGTCACTATTTTGTACTTGTTCTACTAAACTAAATATATCTTCAACTTTTTTCACTTGATTCTGAGCATATTCGCGTTTCAGCTCATACACAGACCCTATTTCATCAATTGCAGCGCTTCTTCTTTCCTCGGTAGCTGTTTTGTGTTCGACTGTTATAGGGGACCGAATGTCTTTATCTGCAATTTGAGAAAGTCGAATTTCTAATGTGTCAGGAATAACATTCCCCAACAATAAGATATAAAGAAACAAGCCTACTGTAAAAAAAAGAATCCCCCTTATATATCGATGATCACGCATTCGTTTCCACCACTTTTGCTGATCAATTGGTGATTGCTTTTCCAACGTACTCACCTCACTCTGCCCCTTCTCAACCTTAGTAAATGAAGACCCTCTTTAACAAGAGGGTCTTCATTTTAACGCCTCCTAAGGCAAAGGCTTCTGTCTTAATACTTTCATTATGTGTTTCGTTCACCGGCTTCTTCTTTTTCATAAGCCTCAATAATTTGTTGTACTAACGTATGACGAACAACATCAGATTGCTGCAAATAAATAAAAGCAATATTTTTGACATTATTCAAAATCTCAATAGCAACTTTCAAACCAGATTTTTTCCCACGAGGCAGGTCTATTTGAGTTAAATCACCATTAATCACCATCTTAGAACCAAATCCAAGCCTCGTAATAAACATCTTCATCTGTTCTCGGGTTGTATTCTGAGCTTCATCTAAGATTACAAATGCATCATCTAGTGTACGACCTCTCATGTATGCTAAAGGAGCCACTTCTATTGTTCCTCTTTCCATCAAACGAGTGGTTTGCTCCATCCCTAGTACGTCATGCAGTGCATCATATAGTGGTCGCAAATACGGGTCTACTTTTTCTTTTAAGTCCCCAGGTAAAAAACCTAAACTTTCACCAGCTTCAACAGCAGGGCGAGTTAAGACGATTCTTTTAACACTACCTTCTTTTAACGCCGTTACTGCCATTACAACAGATAAATACGTTTTGCCTGTCCCAGCTGGGCCAATCCCAAAGACCATGTCCTTTTTCTTGATTGCCGAGACATAATGCCGTTGGCCAAGGGTTTTAGCTATAATGGGCTTACCTTTGACATTTGTAGCAACTTTTTCATCATAAAGTTCGAGCAATTCACTAAGCCTATCTTGCTCTGCCAATTGGGTTGCATAAACTACATCTCTCTCAGAAATAGCAATACCCTTTCTAATTAATGTAATTAAAGTAGAAATAATGTTTCTAACGATTTTTGTCTTAGTAGCATCTCCTGTAACAATCACTTCTTCACCACGTGTGACAATTGTTACACCAAGATGCTCTTCTAACCGCTTCAGATGTCTGTCATGAGGACCAATAAGCGCTTGCGTCTCATTAGCGTTCTTGACTTCTAACTGCATCGTTTTCGTTTCTGTCAATAGACTCATTCTCCTTGATAATCGGTTGCTCCGATGTAATATCTTCTATTACTTGGTAATGTATCCGTAAGTTTACTTTACCATTCTCAACGTCTTCGTGCAAAACTTTTTCGTCAATGATCTCAGCATCTTCTGGTAAATGCTTTTTTAGATCGACACGGGCACGTTCCCTTGCTGCTCTGACAGCTTCTTTTTTTGAATACGTACGTTCAAATTGATTGGTTTCTAGATAATCAGATCTCTTATAAGAAAATGGTAAGGACCAGCGAAAAAAGCGAAAAGGTCTCTCATGAGTAAATTCCTGTGACTCAACAAATTTCACATTTCCAAAGCCCCAAAAAGGAACATCAATCCCTGAAATAGACAAATAATGTTTAGATTTTTTCTCTCCAGTCAGTGTTGTGAAAAGTGTTTCAAGCGGAACAGAAACTTCAGATTGATACCATATCTCTCCAAGCACAACAGCTTGGGCAGGCACTAATTTTTTTTCTTCATCGTCAACATCTTCCTTTCCAATATAGCCAGATACAAGACGATCTCCTTTACGAACAAAATCATTGGGTTTCACAAGAGCTTGACCATGTTCAACGAATATCTTATGAATGATTGCTTCTTTCGCAGCAACAAGGTGTCTCGGACTATACCTTTCAGCCTCCTCTGGAAGTTGTTGTTCCACAACTTCAAATTGGAAGGTCGTCCCTTTTTGCCTCACCCCAACCCAAGTTGCCCCTTGGACCAACTCCGTCACATCTCTTTGAATAAGTTCAACACTAGGCAATGAAAACTGAAAAGCTCCACGCTTTATTCCCATGTCAGTAACAACTTGCCTAACTTCATGCTCAACCTGAGGAGAAGCTCCTTTAATTTCAATACCCCAAACCATATTAGAAAGAATAAACATGATAACAAGAAAGACTGCTAGTCCTCCAATAAAGCCTGACCTTCTGAGCAGGCGTTTTAATAAAAATGGAAAGCCATTACGTTGAATAAATGACACTTTGCAATCGGTCATTTTTAAAAGAGGTCGAATTCGTTTTGCATCTTCAACATCCATAAAGCAAACAATTCGCTTATCGCTAATTTTTTTAATTTGCCATATAGATATCTTTTCTTCGATGCATCTATTTAGAAACCTCTCTGGATAGTCCCCCTCAATCCTCACTCGCACATAGCCATGAAGATGGTTAGTCCAATTATTTTTCATTTTAGTTTTCCCCCTTTAAAACACACATATACTTAGCCAATACTATGTACGTGTATCATCTATATAGAGCACTTGATCAATACGACCTTCTAGCAACAATTCCTCAGGAAGAATCGTTTTTATTACAAAATTGTCACCTTTTATTAGTAATTGCCCTTGCTTAAGTAACAAGCGCAGCTCTTGGTTTGAGAATGTCAAAACACCACGATGGTTTTCAATATAAATATGCAATTGGCCTATCATTGTAATTCGCGGTAGGTCCATCATGACATCCGCAGGTAGTTGCAATTGCTTTGTCATCCAGTCTTTCATTTGTTGCCTCAACTTTTTCATTTGCGAACCCCCTCTCCTTTCATCTTTATGATCAACTTTGCATCGATATCACAACGAATCACAGCCAATTTCATAAAAAGCACAAATACCTTCCAAAAAAAAAGAAGCAGTGCCTTGGCACTACAGATTGTCGAGAAACCCCACTTTTTTTAGTGGGGTTTCTCTTTTTACATTATTTTCTCTCTAAGGGTTAAGAAATAAATCATAAATGGAAGATTGCCAACCACCTCACCCTCTGGT